>DATFAW010000213.1:0-4604 GCA_035254165.1 Paludibacter sp. | reverse complement strand
AATAAGAGCCTCTTCAATTGTATTTAATGTTGATTTCATTTTCAATCAATTAGTTTTAACTTGTTTACAGTGGAATTAAACTTATTCTTAATCAGGTTCCACATTTTTATATATTTGTTTATGTTTAATATTGCAGCGTCTACTACAGCTTTATAAGTCAGGAAAATTCCAATAGGTAATAAAATAAATGAACTAAGCCACATGCCTTCGAATGGTAACCATAAACCTTCTTTGACCATTTTGTAGCCAGTGTTTTCGATGATGTAATAAATGATGAACATAATGACCGAAATCACAACCGGCATTCCTAATCCACCTTTACGAATAATTGCACCCAGAGGTGCTCCGATAAAGAAGAATATCAGGCAAGCAAATGAAAGAGTGAATTTTCTATGTCTTTCAATTTTGTGGCGCGTAACATAGCTTGTTGGGTCTTTCAGCATCATTTTGTTATATTCAACTAATTCTTTCATCGTTTTTGCTTTTTCTAAAGCAATATCGCTGACTCTGACCATTGAATTTTGGGGTAGTGCAAGAAAAAGTGAGTCGATGTTTGTCGTTTTTGTTCTTTTTTTTAAGCTATCATTTAATAGGGACCCACTTACAACATCTCTACCAAAGAAATGTTGATTAACAAGTGCTTTGGCTTGAATATTACTTTGTATAGCTACGGTTTTACTCACAGAATCGATGGAGTGCGTAAGTTGTTTGAGGTTTTTACTTAGATTTTGATCACGAAGTACCGATTCATCAACACGAGTGAACTCAGTGTCGAAATCCATTAAAATATCTTTTGTTTTAAATGTTTCTCGTCTGTAGGGGATGCTTGATGAAGAACTGCTAATTCGTTGATTGTTAAGGTTTGAAAAGCTTTCTCCATCATAAAGAGAAAGTAAAATGTATTTATTGTCTTTTGTAAATTGCACTCGTCCGGAGTCGGAAACCGTCACCGTTGCATTTTCAAATCCCCCTGAAAAGTCATAAATCATCAAATCTTTAAGCAAATGTTTTTCTTTTTCTCTTACATATATATTTACTCCGGGTATCCCTGAATAAAATTCGCCAACCGGAATGTCAAATTCGGGTGATTTTTGGCGGAGCGACAAAACAAGTGTCCATAACTTAGTTTGGGCAACGGGTAATACGTAGTTTGAGAAATAGAAAGCGCCAACGCAAACCAGTGAAATAAATAGAATTAATGGTCGCATGATTCGGAAAAGAGAAATTCCGGCGGCTTTCATAGCAGTGAGTTCAAAAGTTTCACCTAAGTTGCCAAAAGTCATTAATGAAGCCAATAAAATGGCGAGTGGCAATGCCATTGGAACGATGGAGAAAACGGCATAAATGAAAAACTCAGCTAAAACCGACCAGCCAATTCCTTTTCCAATTAGTTCAGAGACATGTTTCCATAAAAACTGCATTAGCAGGATGAAAATACAGATGAGAAATGTCATCAAAAAGAGCGTGAAAAAGCGTTTGAATACGTATAAATCGATTTTTTTTATTCTAAACATGCATGTTATTTTTGGAGCAACAAAATTACGGTAAAAAGTTCAATAATCAAGTGTTTGATTTGCGAAATTAGCTTAACATATTGGTTGTTCTCTATTTTCAGAAAAAGACAAAACCATTCAGCAATGTGCCGAATGGTTTTATTCAATTCTTTATCTTCATGTGCGGTTAGTCAATAATTATCAACTAAATTCCTGTTTTTCTTCGTAAAATCTCAATTTGTTTGTTCCAGATTAATATTAAATCATCTTTCTCATTCTTTTCTGCAAAATCGGTAATAATCAATGCCAGTTCTCCGGTAACTTCCAATATTTCAATTTTTAATTCGAAGAAATAATCCGTATCGGAATCTTCTTCCCACTGGTAGCGAACGCTGACGTTGGGTTTTGCTTGAATCAGAAATGCAGTTTGTTCATTTTTCTCCCAACTGAAAGTGAATTCGGAATCATTAACCGTAACACCATCTGCAAACCATTCGGTTAGTCCCAGCGGAGTGCTGATTGAGTTCCACAGTATATTAATCGATGCCGTTTTGAGTTGATATTCTATTTTAAATTCGTCTTTTTTCATTAAATAACTGGTTTACAAACTAAAACTAAGGATTGAATCATCCCTTCTTTTTTTGCGTTCGCAATATAGTTATTTTTTTTGATATAACATAATTTTCATTCAATATGTGGCTGTTTTGTTGCTAAATCAACCATTAAGACTACTTTTTTCAAAACATAATGGTAGTAACTGCTTCACGCTTTCGATTTGAAAAATATGATTGGTTCCATAAAGAAGAAATTTAATGTCTTGTTCAAATCGAGCTTCTGTTTCGAGCAAAACCTGGCGACAGGAACCACATGGGGAAATTGGTTCGGACAGAAAACGTCCATTTGTAAAGGCTGCAATTGCTATAGTTTTTACTGCAATATCGGGATATTGGGCATTGGCAAAAAACATGGCAACCCGTTCTGCGCAAAGTCCTGATGGATAAGCAGAATTTTCCTGATTGCTTCCGGCAAATATCTCACCGTTTTCAAGTTCTATAGCTGCGCCAACATGAAACTTTGAATAAGGTGCATAAGCTTTTTTTACCTGTTCTTTAGCTTTTTCTATCAGTTCCTTTTGTGATGTTTCGAGTTCATTAAAGCTATAAATAGAGACTTCCGTTTCTATGATTTTTTTTTGCATAATTTGTTGAGGAAATTTAGTTTGTTGAGCTGGATAATTTGAAAACTCAGCGAAATTGATTGCTGAGTTATTCGGTTATTTCTCATTGAATGAATACAAAATTATAAAATTATCTAATCAAACTAGTCATTTTGATTAATTAGTTTTAATTTTGTAGCAAATAAAAACAATAATTTTTAGGAATGAAAATCAGCATTAGAACTCAAATTTTACTTATCTCCGTATTTGTTACATTGTTAGCCTCGTCTCAAACAAGGAATCGGGCTTATCTTTCGTATATTGACCAATTTCATCAATTGGCTGAAAGACAACAAAAAGAACATGGAATTCCGGCTAGTATTATTTTAGCTCAAGGCTTGTTGGAGTCGGGTGCCGGGCAAAGTAGTTTTGCCAAAGAATCGAATAACCATTTTGGAATTAAATGTAATGACTGGAATGGAGCTAAAATTTATCACGACGATGATAAGAAAGGCGAGTGCTTTCGTAAGTATGATCAGGTGCTTGATTCCTATGAAGATCATGCAATTTTCCTGAAAGGCAGAAGTCGTTATGCTTTTTTGTTTGATCTCAATCCTACCGATTACGAAGGTTGGGCCCATGGATTGAAAAAGGCAGGTTATGCTACCGATCCAACTTATGCTTATAAACTTATTTCCATTATCGAAGATTATAATTTGCATCGATACGATTTGGATGAAAAATCGTCAAATGCTTTCATCGCAAGTAAAGGGTCAAAAATAAATTCGGATAAGTATGAGAATCGCATCTCGATGGGAGTTATAAGTGCCAAGGTTAGTCACAATGTTGTAAAAGTAAATAAAGTGAAGTTTGTAACTTCATTGCCAGGTGATACTTATGCAACTATTGCTGATGAATTTAATACAACTGAAGTGCGTATCCGGAACTATAACGAAGTAGATAATTCGACTGACCTGAAAGCGGGAACACGTGTTTTCATTGATTCAAAACGTAATAAAGCACCATCAGAGAATAAAACTCACATAATACAACAGGGTGAATCGATGCACAGCATTGCGCAAGATTATGGAGTTAAAATCATAAGTCTTTATAAAATCAATAATATGAATTTTATTGAAAGTGCTAAAATCGGGCAAATTTTGAAACTGCGATAAACTGTTTGATCGCATGTTTATTGTTTCTTTTTTTTCTCCTGTAAAATTATCAACTATTAAGCCTCCATTTGGATTATGCGCAAAAAAAACACTGAATTATTGAGTGATGTTATCCGTCAGGTTTTGAAAGAACATCATCTTGATCGCCCATTGAATGAGAAACGCTTGATAGATTCGTGGCCGTTGGTGCTTGGTAATAATATCGTACAATATACTTCCGAATTGGTTATCAAGAACAGAGTGCTTTATGTTAGTCTGACTTCTTCAGTACTTAGGCACGATTTGTTCCTGTCTCGTGATGAGATTAAGAAATCACTTAATAATCAAGTAGGAGTAGAGGTGATTGTGGATATTGTGTTTAAGTAGAAAGTTTGTAAAGAAAAAAGTTCCTAAAGTAGAAAAGATGAATTTGCTGGATTTTGCTCGCTATTCACTGCTTACTGACAACTGAAAATTATGGATTATCGTAATCATCTTCTCCGACCTCTTTCCAAGCATTTTGTAGATTATTTGGCACAAGAGATATTTGTTGTTCCAACTGATTTTGAAATTGTTTATAGGCTAATATTTGATTTGGATGAAAAAGTGGCTTGGCGTGCGGCGTGGGCTTGTCAAAAAATTAGCGATAAACATCCGGAATGGTTTAATGATATACATTTTAATGAACTTGCGAAGCTTGCTATCTCAACAAAACAAGGTGGTTTGCAACGAGGCTGTTTATCTGTTCTTAATAATATTCCATTGCCAAATTCAATACCTGTCGAATTTATCAATGCTTGT
>DATFAW010000212.1:0-2074 GCA_035254165.1 Paludibacter sp. | reverse complement strand
CGAAAAACAACAAATTAGCATGTGCTGGCATTGCATGTTTTTAATCAGGGCGTTGGAACAAAATAATTGAGTTAAAAGTAGAAGTTGGTTGTAGAGTAACCGCTGAAAGAAAACTTGCTACAACTAAAATGGCAATTGCGTTTAGCCATGTTTTCATGTTAAGGTGCAAAAAGGCGCAGGCTATCATAATAATTCTCACCGATGGCATTGTCACTGGCAATGTTGAACGAAGTTCAATTAATGTAGGTGTGTTTTGTAAGCAAAATAGAGTAAGTATTTATCAAGAAAGGACCCGCTTATGAAAAAGAAGAAAGTCTTAATATTTCATCCGCATTTAGCTCCATACAGGATTGATCAGTTTAATTCTCTAAATGAGCTATATGATCTGGAAGTTGTTTTTCTGTTTGACAATCTTTTGTATTATAAAATGGATCAAAGTAAATTGCTATCGCAATTACTTTTTAAGGTTTCATTTTTATTGAGAGGACCTCGTTATAACTGGAGAGTATTTCGATTTGGAATGCTCAGAAAGATTAAGAAAATGAATCCTGATATAATTTTGGGTTATGAGTATTCATTTACAACACAATATCTGATTTTGTTAAAGCGGTTAGGATTAATATCACAAAAAATAGGATCAGCAGTTGATGATAGTCTCGATATTTGTAATCATGTACAATCCAAAATTCGATTTCTGGCAAGAAAGCAATCTCTAAAGCATTTAGATTTTTTAGTAGTAATGTCAGATGAAGTTTCGCAATTTTATCAGAATACTTTTAACCTGAAAGATCATCAGCTCGTTGTTTCTCCGATATTACAAAAACCTGAAAGATTGAGAAATAATCCGGGAAAATTAGAGAACATAGCTCAACAATATTCTCAACAATATCATCTTAAAGGGAAAAAAGTTCTGCTGTTCGTTGGACGTTTTGTTCCTGAAAAAGGCTTACCTGGGTTTTTGCATGCAATACATTCTATACTACTTGAACAAGAGGATTTAGTATTTGTCTTAGTCGGATCAGGAAATGAAATTCAGCCTTTGAAAGCAATAGTCGAAGAGAAACAGTTAGAGGGAAAAGTGATATTTCCCGGAAAATATGAAGGGGCGGAACTTTATGCATGGTATCTGTGTGCATCGGGTTTTGTTTTGCCCAGTTTATACGAACCTTTTGGTGCGGTTGTAAACGAAGCTTTAATTTTTGGACTTAAGGTTCTTTGTTCTCAACATGCAGGAGCTACTTGTTTAATTAACCCAAGCAATGGTTTGATATTTAGTCCATTGGATAAAAATGACACATTAGAAAAAATGAATTTGTTTTTAGGAGAAATTGACTCTATGGGAGAAATTAATTCAATGAATAAACCTTCGTTAATGTTAGATCATCAAAAAGATTTTGTTAGAGAATGGAATAAGTTGTTATATGATTAGAATTTATCCGTTTCTACACGCCAGCTAATTATTTAGAATGGATGTGTTTCTCGAGGACGAAAGAAATATGAAAAAGAATTCACTCTGAATATTTTTGAATATAGATTGATTGAAATCCTGCATCAAGTCATTAAAGATAAGCAATAAATGATCAGATAGTCCAATTGATTAAAACTCGGAAGCTATGCTAATAGATGTTTGAAAAGATTTATACAGAAAGCATTTTACTGAAGGTCCTCACCCATTCATTACTGAGGCGTTTATCGGATTTCAGGAACCTAAAACGGATGAAATTGTAAGATTAATTAAACCAAGTGACAATGTTTCATTGGACTTAAACCGATTATTAACAATATAAATACATTTGCCATGGAAAGTGAAACTAGACTACTTGAAAAAATCAGAAATTACATTTCTAAAGCAACATTGTTAAACGACGATGCTATTAAAAATGACACTTTGATATTTGAGTTGGGACTGCTTGATTCGATGGGATTGCTTTTTTTGATTGATTTTATTAAAAGTGAATTCAATGTAGATGTAAACGATGCCGAATTAACTAAAGAAAACTTCGAGTCCGTTAACAATATCTCTGAGTTTGTTTATAATAAGTTAAATATTCCTTAGAAGAGAGAGAAGTTGCAT
>DATFAW010000211.1:0-2569 GCA_035254165.1 Paludibacter sp. | reverse complement strand
CCTGTTCATTGTCAAAGTTGATTGTTTTTGATCACTGATATTAGTATGCTTTCTTCTTTTTCCCAGCAAAGTTCTTCTTTAGCTTTCGCCGTGTTTTGTTTCACCGTATTATAACGGATTTCGTCAGCAAAAATACTCTTAACCACTGATGCAATGTGTTTCGGATCGTGGTTTTGGATATAATAACCAATGTCATATTGGTCGATAATTTGTTTTAGCTCCACTAGCCCCGACGAAAGCGTGGGGATGCCCGAATGGATATAATCAAATAACTTATTGGGTAGCGAAAAATGATAATTCAAGTTGGTGTCTTTGTCGATGGCCAATCCCAGGTCGCTGTTCATAGTGTATTGGCGCAGTTCGGCAAAAGGCATTCTCGATTTGAAGATTACTTTATCCTGCACCTTATGTTGCTCTGCCATTCTTTTGAGTGTAGGGAAAACATCGCCACTTCCTACAATCAGCAATACTACATTCTCCATGTATTGCATGGCTAATACCATTTCTTCGGCACCACGTTGTACGTTTATGCCAGTTCCTTGCAGGATAAGTATGCGTTTGTTTTCGGGTAAATCCAGTTCTTTTCTTGTTTTAAGTCGCTCCGGTGAAAAAGAAGGTGGAATATTCCGGCTTACATGAATTGTTTTATTGTATTTATTGCCGTAGAGTTTGGCAATTGATTCGTTTACTGTAAGAATATCGGTCAGTTTCGGGAATATGCAATCTTCAATCTTTTTCCATATGAATTGCACAAGCGGACGATTCACCAATTCGGGAGTCTCTGTGTAGTACTCGTGTGTATCGTAAATCAGTCTTTTATTACGTAGTTTAGCAGCAAGGTAGGTTGCAGGGAGCGTATCCAGATCGTTAGCAAAAATTAAATCAACTTCTTTTGTCATTAAATATAGAAACAACCGGATGTTGAATTCGGCATAAAACTGAGGTCCTCTGCGAAACCATAATTTACGGCGTAGCGTAAAGTAAGGCCGTTCCAGCGGTAGACTTTCAGGAAGCAATCGTCCGGTTTCTATCACCCAATACCCGCACTTCTGAAGTGTCATGCAGGTTTTGTTTACCCGTTGGTCGGTGCTCAGGTCATTTGTTACGCAGACAATAGCCGTTTTTTGCATATTACTTTGTCTTCAAGTATTTGATAATGTCCTGATAAAGTTTTCGATGATACGATTGCGGATTATCTTCTACCGATGTATTGTGCCAAAGCAAAACCAATTCGCCATTCCAACTTTCCACCATATTTATCAGTCGTATACAGTATTCATAGGCTTCGTGAGCATTCAGATACATGTACCGCTTGTCGCTTAAACTGCCGTCCATAATGGTAAGAGGGTGTAAAGTCAATGCAGTTAATTGCTGCGTTTTCGGATTTATCCATTTTACGGACCGGCAAGTTCCAAGTCTGAATCCTGCTACATCAGCATAACCCATGGTGAAATCATCCGTAATGCCGGCATTAATTAAAGCCTGCATATCTTCCGGTTCACGCGAATCCAAATAATGATGCCGGTTATATACGATGCTTTTTTTCGATATTTTCTCTAAATGTTTTTTCTCATCTGCTATTTTGGACGGATTCATGCCTGCGTCATAACTCGAGTGTAAGCCAAATGTAATATTCTTCTTTTTGCAAAGCGTTACAAGTGTCTGAAAATCTTGTATATGATGCGTTATAAATGGCTTGTCTTCTTTGCGTGCTCCACCGCCTACTTTGACAAAGACAATTGGTTCGCAACGGTCAGAGCCAATAACCTGCCTGACTGTATTATCCAGTTTAAATAACCAGGGTGAAGTATACCAAGGGTCATTTCTTAATCCGCCGAAGTAACTTTTTATTGCTTTATTGCCCTCGTTCGGGCGTTTAATACCGCGCAGTAGTCCCCCAAAAAAACCTCTGAAATTTCGATAATGTGACAGCTGGTCAACATCATGAGTCAGGTATATTTTTCGGATTTGTTTCGGTGGTTCCGGAACTTCACAGCCAATTTCCCGAAGTTGAATTCTCAATAACTTGCTGTATTCGTCTACCAAAGGTGAGTCAATTAGTCCGGCTCGATAGGGTAATGATTCTTTTCCCGGAAAACGGCCGTGTACATCTCTTTTGTCCGCCTGAACCATTTCCTCGTAGCGACTTATAAGAAAATAAGTACTGGCAATCAAGTCTGCACGTAAAACTCTGGTATTTTCAATTTGTTCAATATAGGGTTCCCCAAAAAGTATTGGTGCTTCTTCCCAAATTTGAAGAGGTAGATGTGGCAATGATTCGGTCGTTCCGTAGATTCCTGCATTAAAAAATGTTGAAGGGAGAATCACAAGTTTATATTTATAAAACTCCTCACGATTGGAAGTATAGCCAACTTGCGAAATGATTTCGGGTGAAACCTCTTCTCCTAATAAGAAACGTAGTATATAATCGATAATTTCAGACATCCTTATTTTTATTTCAGTTTCTTTTTTCTCTCATGCGTAAAGGTGACAACAATAGCAACAACGGCTCCTATTAAAAGATCTTTGTTTGAAAGTATGCCAAAATATTCAGCGTCAGTGGTTGAGT
>DATFAW010000210.1:0-8470 GCA_035254165.1 Paludibacter sp. | reverse complement strand
TAATATATGGATAAGGTTGAATTAGAAATTTTACAGCCAAAAAACAGCTAATAGCCAATGTGATTTGAATGATAAATATCCTAACAAATGCTTTATCGAATGAAAACTCAAATTTTAGTTTTGCAATTACAAAGACCTGTACAAGATACACCAGATATCCAACCATAAATGATATACCCAATCCGGTTAAACCCAAGTAGTAATAACCCAATACATTTAAGATCAAAATATAGATATTTCCAGATAATTCATTCAAAAAAAATAGTTTACTTGTTCCCTTAGCAAGAAATAGAAAAGCAATAGCCCAACTAGTGGCTTTGAAAAACATGCCAAGCGCAGCCCAGTAGATCATGGAATTAACAGCAATAAATTTGGTGCTGTATAATAAAATAATTGCCCAATTAATGAACACCAAAAATACAATTAAAATGGGTGCTAATATAAGTAAAGCAATCTCTGCTTGTTGGTTAATAGATTGTGTGCTTAACTCATTGTTGTGTGCTACCGCCGATAACCTTGGATAATAATCTGTCCCCATTGCAGTAAATATCAAACCCACATAAGTATTTATAATAACAAATCCGGCGTTATAAAGTCCTACGTCTGTTGCACTACCTTTCCTATTGATAAAAATCTGGACTAAATACGACGCTCCAAGTGTAATAAATCCGCTCAGACTAATCATAAAACCCATAGTGAGCATATTCTTGCTTACGGCTATGGTTCTTATCCGGGATACTTTTATCGGTACGACAGCTATTTTCTTTGAGAAAAATCGGGAAATCAATAACGACATTATAGATGTTATTATTATTCCTGGTACTATACCATCAATTCCAAGCTTATAGTACAGTGGAACAGTGACAACTAATCCCAAAACGCTTCCATACAAATTGGCTTGTGCCAGATATTGCAGCTTGCGCATGCCTTGCAACAAAACTAACTGTCCGCTAGTGAGCTGATTAAAAAGCAAGGTGATTGAAATCCAAACAAAAGCTAATGTATACTCTTTGTTGCCGAAAGTAAGCTGACTCAACAAAGGTGACAGAACCAACACAATGACCGTACCCAACGTTCCTGTAACCCAAACCAAACGACGCAAGACAATTATGACTGTTGCTATACGTGCTCCATTTTCTGTAGCATGGGCTTCCGCTATGTCTTTTACTGCACTAGTGCCAAGACCAAAATTTGTCAATCCACTTATTAATCCTAACGTTGAGGTCAGTAAACCTGCAATTCCCATACCGGCAGGTCCTAATAATACGGCTACAAACTTGGAGCGTATAACCTGAATAATAATCTGAAATACTTGAACTCCACCAAAAAGTGAAGTAGCTTTCATAATTTGACGATATGATGATTGCGATTTCTGCATTGTAAATCCGTGAACTTGTCAAAATTGAAAATCGTTGAAAATCGATTTTATTTTCATTTTCATTTTACTGTTACTGTTACTTTTATCATACAAATAAATGAAGTACATTATTCGTTTGAAAATAAAATAATTAAAAAACAGGAAAAAGACGATTCTACCTTTTATCCACCTTTTTACTTTCTTATCAAGTGTAGTACTCTTGTCATAAAATTTAATTTTAAATAAATTACGTTTATCTAACAATTTAAATACATCCCAAAATAAGCAGCGAACATTTATTAATTCATTTTCTGTTGTAATTGCTTTTTTTAGGCAATAAGATCTGTAAAGATTGAAATAGTTTCTATAAAGGTTCTTAAGATAATCATTCATTACTTTTGAGTCGAAATTGTTGTCTTCTAAAAATTTATACACACGAAAGGTAGTTAATATTGTTGAGTAGTTTTTTATTCCAAATGTTTTCGTTATTGCATCTGTATTATCCTGTCTATAGTAAAATACTCCTTTGCTGAAAACTATTTTATTACATTTAAAAAATGATCTTCTCACTTCAAATTCATCGCTACTAAAACTGTCTTCATAAAAATGTACATTTTTGAAAATTGTGGATTTCCAAAGACCAAAACTATGAATTTGCCATTCTAGACTAAGAATTACGGCCTCCCTATTTGTAAGAATTATATTTCTATTCCCACCGACTCCAGATAGTATTTCATTGTCTTCTCTATCTTCATAATAATAGATCATATCAGAGAGGACACAATCAGCATTTGTTTCTTGCTGTTTCTTAAACATTTGTTCCAGATAATCTTCAGATATCAAATCATCTTGAGACATATATGTAATACTTTCACCTATTAAAAAAGGCAAAATATAATTCCAAGACTTAGGCGCATTACCTCCATATGGCTTTTGATATACTTTTACTCTTGAATCTAATTTTGAAAACTCAATTAATATTTCATAACTATTATCTGTAGAAGAATCATCAACGCATACTAATTCAAAGTCAATGAATGTTTGTTTAAGTACAGAATCAATAGATTTTTTCAAATACTTACTTCCATTATATACAGGCATAAATATTGAAATCAGACATGGTTCATTATTTTCGTTCATTTGTTCGAAAATTATTTATTATTTCAACAACCATCTCAATTTCTTCTTGCCCAATAAATGGGCTAATTGGCAAACTCAATTCTTCGGCATGAATTTTCTCTGTAACCGGAAGGCTCAGATTATTCCATGCTTTGTATGCTTTTTGTTTGTGGGGTGGCACGGGATAATGAATCAAAGTTTGGACACCACTATCAGTCAGATATTGTTGAAGTTCGTCGCGCCGAGAAGTGCGAATAGTAAAAAGATGAAACACATGCGCATTCCAATCGTTTACTTCCGGTAAAATAATATCAGGATGTTTTATATGCTCTACATAGTATCTTGCAGCTTCTTTACGACGGGTTATATCTGCATCTAAGTATTTTAGTTTTACATTCAATACTGCAGCTTGAATTTCATCCAGCCGGCTATTCAAACCTTGGTAATCGAATCTGTATTTTTGAGCAGACCCATAGTTGGCTAATGAGCGAACTGCTTCAGCCAGTTTTTCGTCATTGGTAGTTACTGCACCTGCATCCCCTAGAGCTCCCAGATTTTTTCCGGGATAAAAACTATGCCCTGCAGCATCACCCAACGAACCTGTAGTTTTTCCATTGAATTTGCAGCCATGAGCCTGGGCATTATCTTCAATCAGCTTTAAATTATACCGTCTGCAAATATTTCCAATTTTATCCGTGTAAGCACATTGTCCATAAAGATGGACAATCATTATTCCTTTTGTCCTCGTTGTAATTACTGATTCAATTTTACTATCATCTATCTGATATGTTTCGATATCAGGTTCAACCAAAACAGGTACTAATTTATTATCAGTGATGGCAAGGATAGAGGCAATATAGGTATTAGCAGGTACAATTATTTCATCACCTTCATTCATTACACCTGATTCTATATAAGCCCGTAAGATTAAGCGCAAGGCATCTAATCCGTTGGCTACACCTATACAATAGTCAGTACCAATATAGTTTGCGTAATTCCTTTCAAACTCCTGATTTTCAATGCCAAGAAGATACCATCCAGAATCTATTACTCTAGATACAGCTTCATGTATTTCTGCGGAATATTTATCAGTTACTTTCTGTAAATCAAGAAATTTTATCATTGTTGTATTTTTATTTCATGGTAAATTCCAATCTTATCCTTTTTATCCATATCCAAAAGAATACCACTTTCGGTTATGTAACCTTTTTGTTTAGCTGGATTTCCATACCATAAGGTATTGTCAGGAATATTTTTAGTTACAACGCTTCCAGTACCTATAAACGCATACTTTCCTATTTCAACACCGAGAATAATAGTTGCATTTGCACCTATTGAAGCTCCTTTTTTATCAGCGTATTTTTAAACTTGGAGATATCATATAATTTTGATCTTGGTACTAATTCGTTTGTGAAAGCAACATTAGGTCCGACAAATGCATTATCCTCAATGGTAAACCGTCCCATAACTGGACACCAGATTTAATTGTTACATTGTTGTCTACTATTACTTTATTCTCAATCAGTACATGTGCACAGATATTACAATTTTCGCCTATTTCGGCATCTGAAAAAATAACGCAATATTGCCAGATAGTGGTATTATCACCAATTCTTGTACTTAGGACATCAGATAGCGGGTGGATCATTCTTTTTGTATTCTATAAATTCATCATAATCCCGGATATAATCTTCAGCTGAATACTCAGTTGATGCAAGCACTAAACATACAGAACCAGAAGCAAAATTATCCAGTTCCCTCCAGATGCCCGGAACTACTAATAGGCCTTGGTATGGCCTGTTGATAGTGAAAGTTCTTTTCAAAAAACCATCATCCAGTATAACATCAAAACTACCGCTAGCAGCAACTATTAACTGTCGCAGGTCTTTATGTGCATGTCCGCCTCTTGACTCTCCTCCAGGAACGTCATAGAGATAGTAAACGCGCTTTACACTAAATGGAATAGTCTTTCCATTTTCAATTACACTAATATTCCCTTTTTCATGATGATGCTTATCTATTTCAATAATAGAGCAATCGTAAACTTTAGTTTGTTTCATTTCACAGATTCCTTAAATAACACATAATCATAAATATAATCGGAAGTATCAAATTTAGTTGATGCTAAAACCAATGCTAATGAGTTTGTTGAGAAATTCTGCATTTGTCTCCATATTCCTTTGGGAACATATAACCCATAATAAGAACGGTTTAAAGAAAAAGTTTTTCTTTCTTTTCCATCATCTAAAATAACATCAAAACTACCCGACAGAGCTACGATAAATTCCTGATTCTCTTTGTAGGCATGTCCACCTCTCACTTCACCTCCGGGCACATCATAAATCCAATAGGTTCGCTTTATCTTAAAAGGAATGTTTTTATGTTCTTCTACCACCGAAAGATTTCCCCTTCGGTCTAAAGTTTTGGGGAGGTCAATCATTTTTGCGCCATTTAGTGTCATCATCTTATTGTTTTTTTAGATTCAATAAAAAACTGTTTATCTGATTTGCATTAATCTAAATTTAAACTATCATTTTTTGTTTAATTACCATATCCATAAGTATGTCCATGTTTCTTACCATAACCATAGCCGTATTTTTTACCATAACCATAGCGATATGAATGTTTACTCAAGTCTACATTGTTAAGTACAAAATACATGTTACTTAGTTTGTTATTTTTATATAAATTGGTAGCGTCTTCAATGTCTTTTTTAGGAGTAAAATCAGCACGTACCACATATAGATTTATATCTGCAAGACGGTTCAGTAAAAGACTGTCAGACACCACACCAATTGGTGCTGTATCAATAACTATATAGTCAAACAGGTTACGAAATTCGTTGATAAGTTTATCTAATGCCGGTTTAGCCAGCAACTCATTGGGGTTGGGAGGTATAGTACCTGCAGTGATAATAGATAAATTGGGATGAATTCCTGAAGGTTTTATAAGTTCATCCTTACTTAGTTGACCGGAAAGGAACAAAGTAACATCTGTTTTATTTTCTATGTTGAGATACTCAGCCAATTTAGGTCTCCGTACATCCAATTCTATAATCAGCACCTTTTTATCAAGTAATGCCAGACTTATAGCCAGGTTTATTGTAAGAAAAGTCTTTCCCTCGCCACTTACGCTTGACCCCATATTAATCACTTTTTTGTCAGTGCTGTCCATTACAAATAAGAGGTTGGCTCGTAGAAGCCTGATCATTTCAGTGAAACGATCAGTATTATTTTCTTTCACTAGAATATTACCTACCTCGGTAGTCTTTGGAATCTCGCCCAATATAGGAACAATGGATATTTCTTCCAGTTCCTCTTTACTATCAATCTGATAACGCAATAAGTCCCTGAATTTAATTACAATAGCAGGAAGAATAAGACCTAGAATTATTGAAGACAGTAAAATCAAACTTTTATTTGGCGAAACAGGACCTGAGCTACGTACATTATCAACCAATTTGGAATTTGGTTCTGCCGTCGACATATCTATGTACTTTTCTTCCTTTATTTTAAGCAAATATAAAAACAGTGCTTCTTTGACACCCTGCTGGCGTTTTATTTCTGTATATTCACGTTCCTGACGGGGTATTGCCCTGATATGAGCGGTATTTTCATAGTGTCTTGACAAAATATCCCGTTGCGCAATTTGCAGGTTATTTTTCTCTTTTTGCGAACTAGATTGTATTGTACTATACAAAGACTCTATCTGATTGGTCAGATCAATCATTGCCTGATTGCTGCTTGATGCAATCCGTGAAAGTTTCTTCCGTTCCAATAATAATTTGTTGTAATTGTCAATTAATTCATTCAATCCACTGCTTTTAATGCCTGAATTTGACGGAATAGACTGGCCTCGGTTCCCACTATTTTGAATATAGTCATTCAAATCTGACACGATAGCCAATTGAGTTTGCAGATCGAGTCTTTTTTGATCATAATCAGCGGACTGTTTGCTAAATATTTCTGATTGAGATGCAAGATCTGTTATACCCTGAGTTTGTTTGTAATTTTCGGCTCTCGATTCAACAGTGTTAAGTTCACCGCTAAGCGAATTAAGATGTTCCTCTATGAACTGAGAAGTTTTATTGGCCATCTGAATTTTTTCGTTCATTTGTTCAAGGTTATACACCTCTATGAGTTTTGCTAAAAAATCTTCACCAAGATTTACATTTGAGCATATAAATGATACATCTACTACAGAAGTCGTTTTAGAGCTCATTTCCATTTTCAACTTCCCCAAAAACTTATCTGCCACATTCATAGGATTCTGCAGAACAACCTCAACTAACATGTCTTCAGCAGGTCTGAATTTACCTCTCGATATATTAATTTTACCAGATGGAAGCATCACTTCATTGTCAGATATAGAGGCTTTTATGTTATATTCTTTATTTAAATAAGAACCAAGAAACTCATACACGCCATAAGGATGAACTAAAATTTTAAATTCGATATTATCATTTAAGTTCTTCAGCGCACTTTCAGGTAAACTTACGAGAATTGGACATTCTTCTCCGTAAAGAACTTTAGACTTATGGTTTCCGAATTCATGGAAGTAATTATTCATTCCCAGCTTTTGGACAAACTGGAGTGAACTGATTTGAGTATAGCTGGCATAAATGCCCAGTTCACGCACAGCTTTCTCAACAATCAATGAATTCTTTAGTAATTTCAATTCATTATCAACATTGTTTTTTTGTGTCAAAAGACTCATATCCTTAAATGCTGTCATTTCAACTGAGCCACCTCCTTTTACATCATCTTTAAACAAAATAGACGTTTTAACTTTATAAGTTGGCAAAGTAAATTCCAAGTAAAGTACCGCTACTGTTATACAAACAATCAGCGAAACAACAAACCATTTCCAATAAGATGTATACTTGATGAATTGTCCTATTATATCAATTGGCTGTTCGGACAGATAATTGTATTCTTCTGCTGACTCAGAGTACTTATTCATAAGATTTAATGTTTAATGTTTGTTTTCTAGCATTCAGAATTTATAAGACATTCTTATTTAAATGCAGCATATGCAGTAAATACCATACTGGTGAATGTGAACAAAAGAGATAAGGCAGTGATACCATACGTTTCTGCAGTGCCATAATTGGATGATCTGGATTTTGATTTATTCGGTTCGACATAAACCACGTCATTTTGTTCCAGATAATATGCCGGTGAATAAATAATATTTTTATCATTCAGATTCACCGCAATATATTCTTTAGAACCATCGTCTTTCTCACGCAATACCATCACATTATTGCGGCGCCCATAAATAGTTAAATCGCCAGCTAATGCCAATCCATCAAAAATGGTCAGCCTATCATTCATAATTTCAAACTTACCCGGTCTTAGCACTTCACCCAAGATATTCACCGAATAATTGGTAAACCGAATAGTAATAATGGGAGATTCTTTACTAAAAGCAGATGCCAACTTATCACGAAGGATTAACTGTAATTCTTTACGAGTAAATCCTGCAGCTTTAATTTTTCCTAAAACAGGAAACTCAATATTACCCTCAATATCTACCTCATAAGTCTGCAAAGCCGGTTCCGAGAAGACACTAGGAGTAGAAGCTTTTGTAACTTGAGGAACAACCAGATTAAACATCTTAGAGGCCTCTGGTTCTGAACTTACGACAGTTATACTTAGCAAATCCTTTGGTTTAATACGTGCTTCATACAAACCGGCAGAATTGCTTTGATGCATTGTGGAATTAGCTTTTGCATCGAGTTTTTGAAAGTAAGCAATATTTTTTACTGGTGCACAAGAGTTCAGCAAGAATATACTCAATAACAAAAACACAAAATAGTCTATTTTTTTGTAAAACATAATGGATGATTTTTATTTTGTTAGAACTATATCGACGATGAGCAACTGTTAATTTACATCAACCCTTAACTTCAAGGAGAATCTTTATTTCACTTCGTTTGACTTCTATTTTACATTATCACTTTTACACAACAATGTTCGTCAATCCCAAGCA
>DATFAW010000209.1:0-2931 GCA_035254165.1 Paludibacter sp. | reverse complement strand
GATAAAGCCGGCACCACCAGTTATTAGAATTGTTTTCTTCATCTTAAGATTATTTTTATTTAAGTAGCACAAAGATACATTGTTTTGTTGGGTCTAACAACTTGTTGATAACTTTTGGTTCGAAAAAATCTCCGTCTAATTCCTTTATCATACTTTTGCAGCGTGGAAAAATTCTATCAACATATCGAAAAACTTTTGTCGCAACACGATTATGTAGTTGTGCCAAATCTAGGTGGTTTTATTGTGCAAATGCAATCAGCCAAGATTCTCTCTGACCGTATTACACCACCACATGCTACTATTGGATTCAATGCCTTAATGAATAATTCCGATGGATTATTAGCCATCGAAGTTTCCAGAACAGAACAAATTAGCTATCGGCAAGCCGTTGAATATATTGATAGCAAAATTGAATTCATCAACACTCAGCTCAATACAAATGGAAGCATTGTAATTGGAGATTTAGGCATTTTGCATAAAAATGATTCCGGCTCTCTTACTTTTAATCCCATCTATAAATCTAATTTTTTGCCGCAAAACATTGGATTATCCGATTTATATGTTGCACCAAGAGAAGCTCATACAAGAAAAGAGAATCGAAGAATGGTTATTCACATTCCTTCCAACGGTATGTTGAAATATGCTGTAGCCGCAATAATTGTTCTCGGTCTGTTTATTGTTTCTCCGCATGTCAGCGATGTGCGTCAAACAGATTACGCAAGTTTAGCATCATTACCTTGTGTAAATTCGTTTGAAAACACGAATGACCAAAATCTCGAAAAAAAGATTGTTGAAGTTAAAGAGGTTGAGATCAAGAAGAATGACACAATAAAATCTCCAAAAGTCATCAGCCAGGAGACTGAAATTGATAATAAGCACAATGTTACAAATAATTATCATGTTATTGTAGCCAGCCTGCCTTCAAGCGCATCAGCCCAAAGATTTTGTGATGACCTGATTAAAGATAAGTTCCCCGAAGCCCGCGTGTTGTCGCACTCAAAAATATATCGCGTTGCAATTCAATCATTTCCTAATTCGGAAAAAGCAAATGAATATATGCAACACCTTCGAAAATCCGACAGTAGATTTGAAAGTGCCTGGGTGTTTAGCAAGTAATTGACAACTTATCAACAACTCGTTTTAATCCATTCTTTTTATATCCAAATAAAAACACTATCTTTGCAACCGCTTTTCGAGAAAAAGCATTAGGTATAATCATTTAATAATTAAAAAAATGCCCGTAAAAATCAGATTGCAACGTCACGGTCGTAAAGGATATGCTTACTATCATATCGTGATCGCCGACAGCAAAGCGCCACGTGATGGCAAATTTATCGAACGTATCGGTTCTTACAACCCAAACACCAACCCTGCAACAATCGACCTTAAATTCGAACGTGCTTTGTATTGGTTAACAACAGGTGCTCAACCAACCGACACAACTCGCACTATTCTTTCTAACGAAGGTGTTTTATTGAAAAAACACTTACTTGAAGGAGCAAAAAAAGGTGCATTCGATGTAGTTGAAGCTGACAAACGTTTCGAAGCATGGAAAGCCAGCAAAGAATCGAATGTAGCTAAGACAAAAGAACAATTAGCTGCTGAAAAACAAGCTGCTGCTAAAGTACGTTTAGCTGCCGAAGTGGAAGTAAACAAAGCAAAAGCTGCCGAAGTAGCAAAGAAAAAAGCTGAAGCTATTGCTGCTGCAGCCGAAGCCGTTGCTGAAGAAGCTCCTGTTGAGGCTCCAGCCACAGAAGAAGTTGCTGAATAACATTCGGTCGACTCGATATCATAAAAAACCCGAAAGAAATTTCGGGTTTTTTTCATTTAAGGAGTTAATAGTCTATCTTTGCCAATCAAGAAGAGAAGGAGACTTCTTTTCTTATTTTCAACCTCAATCAACATTTCATTTAAATATTACAACAAAACAACTAATATAATGAATAAAATAGTTAATATTGCACTGCAAATTTTACCCAGTTCATCGTCAATACATCCATACGATTTAGTAGACAAAGCAATTGAAGTTATTGCAACTTCAGGCTTAAGATACAAAGTAACACCTTTCGAAACTGTAATGGAAGGAAGTTATGATGATATTATGAAAGTCATAAAACAAGCTCAAGAAGCCTGTTACGAAGCCGGTGCTGAAAATTTAATGACCTATATAAAAATACAGAGCTCGCGCAATGATGTGAGCATCGATGATAAAATGAAAAAATACGAATAGAAAAAATTGAGTTCAATAAGAAATAGCATAAATTCCAATCGTCAGGTTCTTAAAAACATGACCTGGTTGGGGGTGCTTCAGTTTGCGAATTATTTGATTCCGCTACTGATCATTCCATACATTGTCAGAGTACTAGGTGCCGACATTTTTGGAAAAATTACTTATGCTCAGAATATCATCTCCTATTTTACTCTAATTGTAAATTTCGGCTTCGATTACTCGGCTACGCGGGAAATTGCAGTAAATAAAGGTAATAAACCTGCGATAACACAAATTTTCTGGAGTGTAATAAAACAGAAAGCAGCCTTACTCCTACTTACATTTACAGGCTTGGTAATTTTATATTTCACTTTTTCAAAAGTAAATAGCGACTTTACTTTATACCTCTTCGTTTTCTTAATGAATGTAGGAATTGTTCTTTTTCCTACCTGGTTTTTTCAGGGAATGGAAGAAATGGGGAAAATGGCAATATTTAATGTCCTAATTAAAGGAGCTGGCTTGATATTGACTGTTCTTTTTGTGAGATCAGCCAGCGATTATCTGGCTTACCCCTTTCTAACATCTTTAGCCT
The DNA here is from genome assembly GCA_035254165.1 of Paludibacter sp. Classification (GTDB taxonomy): domain Bacteria; phylum Bacteroidota; class Bacteroidia; order Bacteroidales; family Paludibacteraceae; genus Paludibacter. Next base: position 130 of record DATFAW010000209.1, on the reverse strand, counting down.
ATACAGGATTTGGCATAGGAGCACTTATATATGTAATAAAACATTTTGACATTCGATACACAAAATCGGATAAGGTAGTAGATAAGAGTATATTCAATAAGAGTTTTCCCATTTTCTTAAATAGTTTATT
>DATFAW010000208.1:0-4214 GCA_035254165.1 Paludibacter sp. | reverse complement strand
GAATATATTGTTTGTATTTCATTGTTTTGTCAATAAATGAAAGTTGTGTTTGAGAGTGAAAATATTTCTATATAAATCGTTTTTCATTTCTTTTCTTTTGAGTCAATTGTTTCTTTTAGAGCTTCAAGAAAATCTTTATCATAACTCTTTTTAGATTTCAATAAATCAATTTCATTTATTACAGTCTCTCTATCTTCAAAATTTATTTTTGTGTAAAATAAATCAGCAATAGCATCTTTATTCAAAGGATTTTTCTTAATGTATTTCCGAATTTCAATAATAATTTCATTATAACAGCTGTCTCTACCTGCTATATCATTTTGTTTTTCCAGTAATAATGCTCTAAATGAGTTCCGATATAGAATTTTCTGATATGGTCTACTGAAATCTTTTTCAAACAAGGAATCAACATATTTGTCTCCCGCTTCATACTTTTTTGACAACATATACAAAGTCAGTTTTAAGTTTACTCCCCGAACTTTATACTCAGAACAGGTATTTAATTGACTTGCATAATATAATGCTGTGTCAAGGTGACTGCTTAAACCATCTATGTAGTATTGGTTTAATTTTTCAGTTGCTTTTTTATAAGAACTTTTACAATCTCCAGATTCACCTCGACAGTTAAGACATAAAATACAAAATACGGCTATTATTAAACTCTTATTCATAAAATATAGATTATTTTTTAGGGAAAATCCAAACATGATTAAAACTTTGTGGTACTGGGGCAATCATTGAGTTATAAACGACAGGGGTTTTATCACCAGAAGAGTTTGTAACCCACCAATTCCCACTAACTTTTACTTCTGAGAAATTTTTTGTTGGGCTTAAACTTGAAGCGGGAATTGAGACATTTGCAACTCCAACTTGAGTTCCTGTCGCAGTTACATATGCTTGACTGGGTTCAACAAACACTGTAGTATAAGTTTTCCCTCCGTAGCTCACAGACATCTTAGCACTTGTACTAGCATCTCCATCGACTGGGGCAACAGACGAAACTACAGTTCCTGAAACATTTACACCCTCAAACTTTCGTCCTGCACTATTATTATCTGTCCCATTTTCGGGGTTAAAACTTACATTTGCACTGATTTTGACACTACTTTCAGCTCTAGCATTAGTCATATTGCTTGCTGCATATTTACCTTCTTCTGCATCTGCAGCAACATATCCTATTCTATTTGATGATTGATTAGATAAAGTGTAATTGATTTTTAGGTCAGATAGAATTGATGTGTTTGAAGAGCCAATATATCTATATCCTTCAGGTGTATTTTTAGCAGATGTTACGTTATCCATCCAAACATATCCACCATTTGAGCTATTAACCCAATCCATTCCATTTGGATCAATAAACTTTACAGGATTATTGTTTGCATATGCATACGGACTCACACTATAATATTTTTCAGCGTGTGGGTCAATACACATACTTGAAAACTCTGCTTTGTAAGTGGTTTTCGGAATATTCTCGTCTAATAATTTGACTACTTTATTGGTTTTAGTGTTGAACAATGTAGTTCCAATTTGCACTACTTCGGGATTGTTGAAGAATTCGTTGTATTGTCCATCACAGAAAGTTAACGGTTTCTTTTTGAAACCATGTTTCTTGAGAACGTCTTGTGCATGAGTAAATCCTACACTTGCAGCAAGAATAAAGCTGAGGGATAAAATTGTTTTTCTCATAATGTTTTGATTTGTATTGTTATCTTGTTGATTGAATTAGAAATCTCGTTTTGTCTTGTTTCTCTTGTTTTTCTTTTTCCCTGCCAATGAAGTTTAGCCACTTATTATATGCTTCTTCTGGCATCTCCCGATAACCGCATTCGTCTAACCAACGATAAGTCTTATTGCGTTCTTCGAGAATTTTATATATTTTAGGGTAATGAACTTTCAACGTGTCGGGGTGGGGTCGCCCCACCTGATTTACCACATATTCAAACTTATCGGTCATGCAGTTTGCTTTCATGGACATACTTCTTAGACTATTGGGAGCATACTTCAATGCGCTATCGGCACATTGAAGGGCAAAATCATCGTAGCCATAATCATGTACATAGTTGCTCGCTAAGTCATTCAAACATTCTGCAATAACTTCTTTCTTGGTTTGAGGCTCCATGTAGATTTTACTTTTCAAGGCGTCGGCTGTAATAAATCCTGAACCGATAATTAATGCATCGGAAGTAATAAATCCATTTGTCAATTCAAGATTATACCATTTCCCTGATTGGTCTTTAAACTTCACATAGGAGTGACGAGGAGAATACGCAAGTGAAGCTTCTGTGTTTGTTGCTTCACACATTATCAGGTAAAGCAAAGGCATGGAATGGCATTGACCTTTTTGTGTAGCAAGTAGTTTGGAAACAGACATACTCATCCTATCTTTCGTACCGTTGTAGTCATCGTAATTGTAACGCATCGGATATGAAGTTATGGTGCTTTCTTTGTTTGGAGTCTTTATTTTCAAAGTGTCAGTCATAACACGGAATAACATAGCGTTTCGGGTTATCGGGTCATTCCAGTTATAGCCTTCTTGTTTCGCAGCTAGTTTGGCAGTTGTAATTAAGGTTTGAATAGCCTTGTTGTATTTCGGATAATCAAGATTCCCTCTTGTAAATGTGTTGTCAACAGTGAAAACCGCATCTTTCAAGCTTATGGGTAAGGTTCCGTTCAACATATTGTTGAGTAATTTTGCTGCTTTTCGGTAACTTTCAGCTGCTTGTTTGTCGGCCTTTGAAGGTATATTGTATTGAATTCCATGTCTGCCAACGTTGTATTGGTTCAATGTCTTTTTTAGTTCTGCATCTCTTCGCTCAATCATTCTTCTGTCTTGTTCGTACATATCCAACTGATTTTTTTTGCTCTGTGTCGAATAGTTTGGAACAGTCGGGTAGTTGTTTGTCTGTGGTGAATAATTCGGAACAGTCGGCATGTTTGCCGGCTGTGGGGTTTGTATTACGGGAAATTGTCCGTAAACATTACTGCTTAATAAAGTCAGTAAAGATAAAATGCAAATCTGAAATTTGTTTTTCATTGTTTTTCTGTCGTCTTTTTTCTTTTTTTTCTGCTTACCCCTGACATTCCCCCACAAACACCTAATTACCCATATATCTACTTTATCTTACTGCTGTTGTATTTCTACAGTGCTGACGAATAGCATTATGATATATAATTAAGATTTAATACAGTTGCTCTTTGCTAATGTTCCGTTGCTTTTTTATTTAAATTCCACCCCAAAGATAAATACTTTATTTTGGTTAACCTAACAATTCTATGTAATATTTAATTTAGCTATCTAATGTAATGATGCTAACCATTTAGTCCGTTTAATCACAGTTTAGATTTTTGATTGTTTATTGGTTTTCTGCTGTTGATATTTATTCTTTTGTTATAGACAGCCCCGCTATATTTTTGGCTGCCTCCCCCTACCCGATTTTGAACACAAATAACCCTGACAAGTCGTTCGATAAACTGTCAGGGTTACGTGTGTAGTTGAAGCCTTATGCCTGCTTTTCTTCGGTGTCCGGAGTTTTTACGTCAGTAGCTTTTGCTTTAGCTTCTGCATTTTTTGCAGCTGCTGATGTTTCGTTATGCACTCGTTTTAATAAAGAGGTCATGGTGTATTCTTTCAGCTTTACATTGTCCACACCGCGGAAAATAGCCCGCCCGGCTTTCATAATAATATCCAGGTCGTCCCACAATTCGTTGAAAACTTTTATGTTGTCCACCTTGGTGCGGCTACGTTCATTTTTCTTCACGTTTTGATTCGTATTCAACAGTTCAATATCGTTTATTTCGGCGGTAAGCGAAATAATCATTTCAGGTCTCATCCCTTTGGCCACCAGTGCAGGTTCGTTGCGTTTTAAGCAGGCAATCAGGTTACGCCCATTGTTTAGTACTCCCTCCACATTTGATTTGCTGATGCCTAAACGAATATTTTTCAGCGGGAAATCTTTTACAGCTATGTCCAAATCATTGGCTGCAAAATCCAGGTACCCTTCAACCTGATTCAAAGTCAGCCGCAGTTTGCCCGATTGATCGAGAATTTTGTTGGTAACTACTTTTTGAAGTTTTAATACATCGGTTGGCGTGGTAGATTCATAACAAATCGCTTGTTTCTCTTTCACGCCCATAACAAATTGAGGCGAAAATATCGGAGAGTATTGAACAAACAATTCAAAATCCGTATTTAAACTCTCGAGTATGAAGCC
>DATFAW010000207.1:0-3759 GCA_035254165.1 Paludibacter sp. | reverse complement strand
CGCAGTAGTTTTTGAAATGATATTCAAAAATTATTATGAAAGACTATGCAATTATGCAAACTCCTTTATCAGTGATATGGATGAAGCCGAAGAAATTGTTCAGACTACTTTCATTACACTCTGGGAGAAAAAGACTCAAATTGACATCCACACGTCGATGAAGTCGTATCTATATCAAGCAGTTCATAATCAATGCCTCAATAAAATAAAGCATGATCATGTAAAGCAGACCCACTTCGAATACATTACCTATCAGAATAATATTGAATCACCTGATGAGTATCAAAATATGGTTGGAAAGGAGTTGGATGAAATGATAAACAATTCAATAAATTCACTACCACCTCAATGCCGTACGGTATTTATGCTAAGTCGGTTTGAGAATTGCTCATACGCTGAGATAGCCAAACAGATGAATTTATCTGTAAAAACAATTGAAAATCATATGGGGAAAGCATTACGAATTATGAGAATGCAACTGGTAGACTACCTTCCACTAATATTATGGTTATTATTCACAACTAATTATTGATCCATTGATTATAGAAGACAATCATATTGACCGCATTATTGCAAGATACATTGCAAACGAAGCATCTCAAGAAGATCTCCTCTTGCTTCGCGAATGGATGGATCAGGCGCCTGAAAACAAAAGATATGTTGAAAATATCCGGTTGTTGCAGGACAAAGCCCTTGCAGCGCATTCTCCCGTTAAGGTAGATACCTCCAAAGCATGGGAGAAGGTGAAGGCTCAACTGGATCTTTCGGTACAAGCAACTGCTCCGAAAAAAAGCAGATTCTTTGCGATACCACAAAGAACCTGGACAAAAGCAGCAGCTATCTTTGTTTTAATTATAGGTGTTTCAACATTATTCTATTATTTATCAATTGGTTCCAGTTCCGATATAATCCGTTATAACCTGGCATCAGCCAATGCTTCTGTTAGTAAAACCATTGCAGGCAATATTCATGTTTGCTTAAACCGGAAAACGACAATTACAGTGGTTGAAAACAAAAAAGCAAAGACAAAGGAGTTGCAATTATCAGGTGAGGCATTTATTCAGGTTAAACATTCTGCTGACGAGCAACTAATTGTGAAAGCGGGAGAAACATTAATAAAAGATATTGGAACCTCTTTTAATGTCAAAGCAAATCCCGGGAGTTCCATCATAGAAGTGTTTGTTGAATCCGGTGAAGTTTCATTTTTCACAAACGCCCAATCAGGAATTCGGCTTACAAAAGGTGAAACAGGTATTTTCGACAAGCAAACCAAACTTTTCCGAATTAATAAAACAAGCAATCCAAATGTCAATTCCTATAAAACCCATAAATTTGTGTTTGTCAATACTCCATTATCAGAAGCTGTGAAGCAGATTAATGCTGTTTATCCCAAAGCTATTATTCTTGGTGATTCATTGATTGGAAACCGGACTTTGAATGTCACATTCGACAATGAAGATATTGATGATATTGCTGATGTCATGTCCGAAACATTAGGATTAGAAGTTTCAACATCCGGTAAAGGATATATTTTACGCAAATAAAAAAATGTTCATTAATAAACTTACGGCTAGAACATTAGTTCTTTTATTGTCTTTAGTTTTTTCTTTTTTCTTGCAGGCGCAATCTGCATCAATTCCTTTTCTTGAACGAAGGATTTCACTTACAGTTATTATACAACCTACTGAAAAGATTTTAAAACAAATCTCAGAGCAAGTAGGATGTGTTTTTTCGTATAGTGCTGAATCGGTGAACGTTCAGAACATCTCTACCGTTGTAGTTACGAATAAACCGCTAAAAGTTATTTTGAACGATGTTCTTGGAAATAAAATCAATTATAAAATTCGTGGTAAATACATTATTCTCAAAAAGAACAAGGAAACACCTAAATCAACGGATACTAAAATCCTGGAAGGGTATATTTATGATAAACAAACAGGGCGGCAACTAACCGAAGCCAGTATTTATGATAAGAACTCACGTCTTTCAGCTATCACAAATCAATACGGCTACTTTCGGATTGAAGTACCGCAATCACAACTGGCATCAAGTTTATGTGTCAGCAAAGCCGGTTATTCCGATACCTTATTGTTAGCCTCTACGCTCAATTCATACAAAAAAATGATGGAAGTGACGTTGAATACAAACGACACGAAACAAGAGCCGGTCATTAATTTTAAAAAATTTATACCCAAATGGCTTTTACCTCATAAAATAGATATCCATTCGACCAATCTGACAGATTCTCTTTTCCGAAAAGTGCAATTTTCACTTATTCCGATGGTAAATACCAATGCGCTGTTGACAGGTAACACAAAAAACGACTGGTCAATTAACCTGACAGTGGGTTATGTGTATGCTATTCAAAAGTGTGAGCTAGGTGGAGTAATCAATATTGTGCGTACCAATGCAGGTGTTTGTCAGTTAGCCGGTTTCGGGAATATTGTTGGAGCCAATTCATCCGGTTTTCAGGCTGCCGGTGGATTTAATAAAGCTCATAATTCATTCGGGGTTCAAAGTGCCGGAGGAATAAATATAGTGAACCATAATGCAAATATACAAACTGCGGGAGGCGTTAATATGGCAGGAAAGGCCAATGTACAGCTTGCCGGTGGAATCAATCTCACAAAAGATACTGCCGTAATTCAGGTATCAGGAGGAATAAATGCAGTGAGTAATTACGCAAATATACAAACTACAGGAGGTGTCAATATTGCCCGAAATGCCAATGCACAGATTTCAGGAGCAGTCAATCTTGCAAAAGATACTAACATAGTTCAGGTTTCAGGAGGAATAAACGTAGCTAACGAAACAGTTGTGCAAATTGCAGGTGCAGTAAACGTGGCCCAAAATGCTACTTTTTTACAATTCGCTCCCGGAATAAATTATGCAACCAAATCATCCAACATGCAGATTTCCGGTTTCGCAAATAAAGCAAAAGCAACGAACGTTCAAATTGGATTTGTAAATATAGCCAAACGAGCAAAGACACTGCAATTAGGGATTATAAACCTGGCAGATTCATGTTCCGGTATTCCCGTAGGCCTTTTCAGTTACATCCGGTCCGGTTATCATCGTCTTGAGATATCTATGGATGAAGCTTCTTTCGCCACTGTAACATTCCGATCCGGAGTGCAGCATCTTCACTCTTCTTTTTCGACTGGTATTCTAACGAAGGATATGGATAAGAAACTATTTGCGTATGGTTTTGGGATAGGAACTTCGTTGGGAAATCCGCGTAAATGTCTTTTTGATATTGATCTTTCAATGAATCAGTTTGTCACATTTCAAAAATTCTTATCCGATGGCAAGCAATTCAAGCTCTACAGTGGGATTGATCAAAAAATAGCTCATCATATTTCATTGGCTGTAGGCGTGTCATACAATGTATTGGTAAATAAAACTACTTCGTCCGACGATCAATTAACGTATTCCCAACTTGTTCCCTATACAATTAGCAACCGAATGTTGAACAACGATACCCGGCTGAGATCCTGGATTGGAGGAAAGGTTGCTCTTCGTTTCTTGTAACCGGTTGCTAACTGATTCAGCTTGCCAATAAATTGGGTTTTGCGATTTCCAAATCGCGCGAATTAGTATTTGACCGCGATTTGGAATTATTCCCGTTGGTCATGACCATTGGTTCGCGAAACCCGGCTTCTACTTACTTTAATCAATAATATAAATCCATTAGGATGCTTTGCGGATAATCATATTAAATATTATTGATTACTTACTCTTTTTTTTTCTCATTTTTCC
>DATFAW010000206.1:0-20974 GCA_035254165.1 Paludibacter sp. | reverse complement strand
AATAAATGCGGGAGGGATAAATGTTGGATGAAGGGGAGGGTGGTTAGATAATCTGGAAATTATATTGGAAAATTTGCAAGGCGGATTATATAAAGATCAAACTTATTAGCCATGTGACTACAAAAAAAGAGGTTGCCCGATTTTACAGACAACCTCTTTCTTACAAATTTGCGATCAATTTATTCACTCAGAAAAATGTATCGTACAATAACCAGTACAAAAAGAAGATACATCATCCAATGAACTTGTTTGGCTTTTCCGGTAACTACTTTCAGGATAGTATAAGCAACAATACCACCTGCAATACCATTAGCAATACTGTAAGTAAAAGGCATCAGGATGAAAGTAAGAAATGCCGGGAAACTTTCGGTAAAATCGTTGAAATCGATTTCAACAATCGAAGAAGCCATAAGCACTCCTACAATAATCAAAGCCGGAGCTGTAGCCGCATTCGGAATAATTCCGGCCAGTGGTGACAAAACCAATGCTAGCAGGAAAAGGACTCCGGTAGTAACTGCCGTTAATCCGGTACGTCCGCCTTCGCCAATACCGGCAGCACTTTCTACATACGTAGTCACTGTACTTGTTCCCATCAAGGCTCCAAACGAAACACCAATAGCATCTACCAACATGGCTTTACCTATTTTTGGTGAGTTCCCATCTTTATCAATAAGCCCTGCTTTAGTGGCAGTACCAACCAGCGTTCCAAAAGTATCGAACAATTCGACAAACGTAAAGGTGAAAATTACAGTCCAGATTCCCATATTCAAGGCACCTTTAATGTCCAGGGCTCCTACAGCTAAGTGGTGAAAATCGGGCAGGCTGAAAATAGCAAAATTTGCAGGAATTACCGTAACACCCATAGGAATACCAATCAACGTTGAAGCAACGATACTAATCAAGAGTGAACCCTTAACGTGCAAAGCCATTAAAATGGCTGCTAAACCTAGTCCGATCAAACAAAGAACCATAGAAGGGTTGTTAAAGCTTCCCATTCCGATATTCCATTCGAAGAATTTCAAGGTGGTGGGAGCTGTGCCTTTTGTGAGGGTAGCCAGGGTTGGAGGAATAACTTTGGCTGTAACTACCATTATTTCCGATAACTTGAATCCGATAATGGTAATAAACAGCCCGATACCTACGGTTATAGCCCGCTTTAGCGAGTTTGGAACCGCGATAACCAGAATCTGGCGAATCCGGGTAACGGTAAGAAGAATAAAGATTAACCCCGAAATAAATACGGCGCCAAGTGCCGATTGCCAGGGCATGCCTACACCAGCCAAAGCTACGGTTGCAAAAAGAGCATTAAGCCCCATGCCCGGAGCCAAAGCCATAGGGAAGTTAGCTACCAATCCCATGGCTATTGTTACAAATCCGGCTGAAATAGCAGTGGCAAAAAACACGGCGCCCTTGTCCATTCCGGTAACTCCCAAAATGTTAGGGTTCAGGAACAGAATATAAGCCATAGTCATGAAGGTTGTTATACCTGCAATGATCTCGGTCCGTACATTTGTCCCGTTATCCTGAAGTTTAAATAATTTTTCTAACATATTATTATTGTTTTATTGATTTAGAAATTCCATTTGGCAGCTAAGGTCGGACAAATCTTTAGTCCGTCTACTGTACCAAAGTTGGTAGCCACTTCCACTTCGCTACCTAACGAAAGGTTAGGAGTTACATTATACCAAAACTGAGGTTCGCTGATGAAAACAAAATCAGTATTTGTTGGCGCAGGAAGTGGTCTTCCGCTTGCATTGGTGAAGTTGACATTATCTTCTCTCCAGAAATCGGCAAAGCCGGATAAGGTTACTTTTTTATTGAAGTAATTCAAATTCCATACGCCGGTCAATTGGAACGAGTTGGCATTTTTACCCTGAATAGTTTTATAAAGTACCTTGAAATTCAAGAACTTGGTAAATTTTTTATCGTGCCAGCCATAATCAATACCGCCCAGGAAAGCATTGTTGATCGGGTAATAAGTAGAAGTCGATTTTGAACCCAGTAATCCGCCATCGTACTCAACATGCACACTGAACGGACCGTTCCAGAACTTTAAGCATCTGGCAATTTCCATGTAAGCCAATGAAGGTTGATGATCAACGCCATTGTAGTCGATGTCAACAAAGAAGAAGCTGTTTCCCCATTTATCCGGTTTAAACATTTCGAGTGTGGAAGTAAAATACTTGCGTTCCTTACCCAAGTCGTAGTGAAGTTGAAGATTTGTTTGTGCCTGTGCTGCCAATGCAACAAAAAGAAATAAGACGAATGTGAGTTTTCTCATAAACTATTTACTTTAAAATTTATTATTTGTAGAAATTATATACTTGAAGAAAACTAAAAAAAAACAGCTCAAAATAATAATTAAATAAATTACTATTCTGCTGTTAGTTAAATGAAAATTCCGTTCGATATTTGAGGGCGCAAATATAGTATTTTTATACGAATATCCATAATATGTTAAGGCCTCAGTGTTTAACTGAAAAACATGAGAAATACAGATGATAAAGTAATAGGCATTGAAGTCGTCTTGACTTTTTATAATATCGCTCTTAACAGAACCTTGTGTGAATACTAATCGGGTCTCGCGAGTTCCAACTCGCGGCATTTCTATAATAATATTGCGAGTTGGAACTTGCAAGACCCGATTCAAAACATAAAAAAAATTTCGTCAAAGCAACAGTATTGATTGAGAATCTGAATCAAAATCATCTTTTCAGAAAAAGTCAAGACGACTTTATTATATAGGTTGGCTGTATATAGGGTCTGCTGAAAAAGCTTTAATCTATTATATACAAATGCAATACAATCACACTTTGCATTTCAATGTGCAAGGTTTTTGTAACTATTTTCTCAATTTCTTTGCACAAGATATTCCGGTGCGCTGCACCTTTGGTTGTTTTTTGTAATAAATAGCTACAAATATAGCGGTGCGTTGCACCTGCAGCAAAGCCACAGATGGTACATTCCGATTTCGGAAGTGGCGAATTGAAAATCGGCGTAGCCAAATTTTTGTAGAAATTTTATTTCACGGATAAGTCTAAGGTGCAGCGCACCGTAATCTAATCTTGTGAAAACAGACTCAGTTTTTCAGCAGACCCTACTTAGTTCTTGAATCTCGTTCATGTGAAGATTGAGATGTCCAAGATATCCAACGATCATATCATCTAAAGTCACGCGGGTTCCTTCAAAGTCGTGCCAATAAATTTGCAATTTGCTTTTATCAACGTTTTCAATTACATGAATTATATGAAAGTTGAAAAATTTCCACAATTGAATAATATTAGTCCAATTTGCTTCCTGGTAATGTTGAATCGAAATCCACCTGTCATTATCTTGTCTGTAATCAGGGAAAATAAGCTCTGGATTATATTGAAGCCTCACCATTCGTAGATGATCGTTCGATGCAGAATCGATCAAATGCCCAAGAATCTGTTTAATTGTCCTATTTTGGTTATTTCGTTTATTCGAAATTGTTTCATTCGATAAAGTTGTTAGTTTACTCTCCCAGCTTGTAATCACCTGAGTAATGCCTAATGTGATGTTTGAATAATTTGTAATCACAACTTGTAAATTAACTATTGTATTTGTCTATAGTTTAAATGAGGATACTCAAATCATGTTTCTATTCAACTTTCAATGCATCCACAGGATTTGCTGTGGCGGCGCGCCAGCTTTGCCAGCTTACGGTTAGTATAGCAATGGCTAAGGTGAAAATGCCGGCAAGGACAAAGATCCACCAACTCAAACTTGTTTTGTACGCGAAATTTTCTAACCATTTTTGCATGGCATACCATGCGAGAGGTGCGGCAACTACAAAAGCTACGGCAACCCATTTTATAAAATCTACATTGAATAAAATAAGAATATCCAACCAGCTGGCTCCATTGACCTTACGTATTCCGATTTCTTTTGTTCTTTTTTTTGCCGAATAGGCTGCTAATCCGAACAATCCCAATGCGGCGAGTAAAACCGACAAAAAGGTATAAAGACTGAATATCTCAGCCAATTTCTTATCCGGTTTTAATTGTAGCTGATAGGTCTCGTTGGTAAACTTAAATTCAAATGAATCAATTGGATAAAATGCTTTCCATTTATCTTTCAGTTGGGCAAAAGTTTGCTTATATCCATCATTATTGGGATTCAGTAAAATGGTTATAAATCCGGTATCATATTTCCAACGGAAATCGTTGATAAGCAATAGGGGTTCAATTTTTTTTCGCGGTGATTCCTGATGAAAATCTTCGATAATTCCACATATCTGATAAGGTGTTTCTGGAATTGACAGATAATCATTTACGTTTACCTGAACAAATTTTCCCAATGCCATTTCCGGTGAATCAAATCCAAGGGTTTTACATGCTTCGCGATTAATTACCAGTTGAGTGCCTCCGGTTCGATCGTCTCGGCTAAACATCCGTCCGGCAAGTATTTTCGGATTGTAAACTTTCTGAAACCGATAATCTATACATTGTATGCCGAAATTGTCACCCTTTTTTTCCGGCTTTCCCGAAGGATATATGGTATTACTATGAAAGTTTGTTTCTTTACCGGGGATGCATGAGCTTAAGGTAGATGCTTTTATGCCCGGCAAACAATTTATCTCTTCCATGAAAGCACTGAGTTTTTGGGTTGCTCCCTCTTTTTTTATCATACTCATGGGGGTAAAGGAATATGCTGTTTGGGCAATAGAAAGTCCTATGTCTTTATTTCTCATAAATGTTACTTGCCTTACTATTAGTGTAGTAGCAATCAGTAAAGCGATGGTTGCTGCAAATTGAAACACAATGAGCGAGCGCCGAAGATTAAACATTCCATCGTTATCCTGAATAAATTTCTTTGAAATGAGCTGTTGTGCTTTTTTTGTAACCAAAATATAAGCCGGATATATCCCGCTCAGAATGGCACCTATTGCAAAAACAACAAGAAATTTCAGAAAATAAACAATTTTGACTGGAATCAGATTGTTAAGTTCCAGATAGTTGCTTAACCAGACTCTAAGATAGAAGAATATCCCAAAAGCAAGCAACATGCCCAAACCATTAAAAATAACTGATTCCAAAACAATTTGAGATAACAGGTTGACCGAAGTTGCTCCAACTACTTTTCTCATGCCTGCTTCTTTGGCTCTCTCCAAACTTTGTGTAATTCTAAAATTAATGAAAATAATCCAACTCATTACCAAAATAAGAATTGCAATGACGTAAAGTGCCGTAATGGTCTTATGGTCGGAATTGGGCGAAAGTTCATTGTTCATGGTCGATTCGGTGTGGATAGATGCGACCGGTTGAAGAATAAAATTAGATTTCTCACCTAAATCAGTTGAATGACGTAAATACTTCTTGTAGATTGCGTTAAATTTATTTGTTATTGAAGCCAGATCTGTATTGCCTTTTAGCCGTATATAGGTATATTTATCTGTATTCATCCACAACCATTCCGCTGTAGGATCAGGTTCGGATGCATTTCCAGCATCATCTAATCGCAATATAGATGTTTTATTGTCGAAATGACTGAGGTAATAGAAAAGTGATTTGGCAGAAGTCATTACATCAATTTTCAAATGGCTGTTTTCGGGCAAATCAGCAAATACCCCTGCAACAATGAACTCCCAACCTTCGTTTAGTTTAAACCGTTTGTTCAATGGATCTTTCTGTCCGAACAACCGCAATGCGGTTTTTTCTGATATTACGGCTGACTGTATGGTTGGAAAGGGATCGTTCGGGTTGCCGACAATAAACGGTTGATTGAAAACTTTGAAAAAAGAATCATCGCTATAAAAGAAGTTTACATTTTGCAAAAAATTATCCGGTGTGTAAACCGATATCACATCTTTCCATAGTCCTGTCGCATATTCAATACCTGGAATTTCATTAGTTATTACTTGGCTAAGCGCCGGATAATTAGATGCGGAGTAGGTCTTATTTCCGTTAGCTAATGTTTTTTCGAGTGCCACGCGATAGATTCGGTTCGATTCGTTCCACGATTCATCGTAGCTTTTATCGTATTGGATAAAAAAGAAAATCAACATAAACGAAGTCATTCCGAGCGTAAGGACTAAAATGCTAAGCACACTCGTCAGCTTTTGTTTTTGCACCGAACGAATCATTATTTTAAAATTGGTGATATTCATTGCTTAAATTAGATTTTTAATGGTTGACAAATTATAATAGGGTATTTATTCTGAAACAGGCTTGCTGGATTATTCGTATTTGAATACGCTTACGCCTAATAGTTAATTATTTGTCCATCAAACAAATTAATTACCCGATGCGAAAATGTAGCGTCATGTTGCGAATGCGTTACCATTACAATGGTGGTGCCTTCTCGGTTTAGTTCCGAAAGCAAATCCATCACGTCTTTACCATTTTTAGAGTCCAGGTTTCCGGTAGGTTCATCGGCCAGAATCAGTTTAGGATTGGCCACTACGGCACGGGCAATGGCTACGCGCTGCTGCTGTCCTCCCGAAAGCTGCTGCGGGAAATGGTTGGCCCGGTGGCCTATATTCATGCGGCGTAAGGTTTCCTCAACCCTTTTTTTTCGTTCGGAGGCTTTCACTTTCATATACACCAATGGCAATTCCACGTTTTCAAATACATTCATTTCCTCAATCAAATTGAAACTTTGAAAAATAAAGCCGATATTGCCTTTGCGCATGTTGGTACGTTGTTTTTCTTTCAAGTGTCCCACTTCTGTTCCGTCCAAATGATATTTACCCGACGTGGGATTATCCAGCAACCCGAGAATATTCAACAAGGTTGATTTTCCACATCCCGAAGGACCCATTATGGCGATAAATTCACCTTCGGTTACATGCAATGAAACTCCGTTCAATGCTACGGTTTCAATTTCTTCCGTACGGAATACCTTTTTTAAGTCGTTAATTTTTAGCATAATATTATTGATTTGTAATTTATTACAAGAATTTGTTAACTGATAACCGAAAGTAATTTCAGTCGCATCCCAATGCTTCAGCCGGATTACGCACCGATGCTTTATAGCTTTGCCAGCTTACAGTAAGCATAGTGATGAAAAGTGTAACCAGCCCGGCAACTGCAAATATCCACCAACTGATTTCGGTATGGTAAGCAAAATTGGATAGCCATTTATCCATAGCCCAATATACAAGTGGACAAGCAATAACGATGGCAATAGCTGTCCAGCGAAGAAAGTCACGGTTGATAAACAACATTACTTCCGATATTTGCGCCCCGTTTACCTTACGTATGCCTATTTCTTTTCTTTTTTGATTGATAAAATGCAGCAACAGTCCATACAGTCCCAGGCAAGCGATGGATAGCGACAGGATAGTAAGCAGGATATAAAACTTGCCAAAACGCACTTCGGACATATACTGGCGGTTGAACAAATCATCGGCAAAGAAATAGTTAAACGGATCTTCGGGGAAATGTTGTTTATAGATTTTCTGCAATTGGTCAACAGCATCTTGCATGTTTGAGTCATTAATGCGAATTGAATAGTATCCAAACTCATAAGGATGATCGTTATTCCAAACCATAGGGTAAATGGGCTTATGCAACCCCTCGTTGTGAAAATCGGCCACCACGCCAATGATTTCGACAGGCCGCCGGTTGTCGCCTGTGGGTACGATTTGTTTGCCTATAGCATCCTGGGCATTGGCAAAACCCAACTTTCGGGCGGAGCTCTCGTTAACCAATATTTTATTGGCATTATTGGCCGGAGTAACTGAAAAATTTTGTCCGGCCAGCAACTTCAACGAATAGGTGTTGATAAAACCATCGTCGGCATTGTTGGTGCAAAAAACTGCACCAGGTTGAATTCCTGCATCCGGACGGACGAACTCACCCGAGTTCCAACGAGGTTCCTGTCCGGGTACATTCATGGTAGCTGTTGCAGCTATAAACCGGGGACTGGAAAGTACCTCATCGCGAAAAGCAAGGAACTTCGTTCTACGTCCTTCGCCCTGAGTGTTGGTCGATGCTGGACCGCTTAAGGTTAAGACACGATCGATTTTCATACCTAACTGGTAGTTCTGCATAAAGCGTATCTGCTTAAACACGATAATCGTTCCGCTGATAAAAATAATGGAAATAACAAGCTGGGCTATCACCAGACCTTTCTTAAATCCGCTTTTACTTTTCACATCTTTGCGTCCGGTGAACGCTCCCATCCGGAAAATACTTACTGATGTATATAAACTTGAGAACACAATTCCGGTAAGACACGCGAGTGCCAGAAAGAACGCAATTTTTTCGCCTGGAATATAGGCATGTTCGAGCGGTAAACTAAAAAACTGAGCAAAAGGTATTAGCAAAGTCTGGTATAACAGATATGCCAGAGTTACTGCCAAAATATTGACAATCAGATTTTCGTGGAGCGATTGCAGCCAGACATGAAAGCGCGAGGCTCCGATAAGCCTCCGTATCATGATTTCGTGCGAACGCTTTACCGACTGGGCTGTCGAGAGATTCACAAAATTTATCCATGCAATAAGCAAAGTGAGTAGTCCCACAATAAGCAGATTGACCAATGATTTTGGGTTGGTACCAGCTCCAAGCTCGCTTTGAAGACCGCGAATGTAGTGCAGGTCGGGTAACTGCTGAAGCTTGAAATGTGCAGTTTTACCCTCTTTTTTCAGGAATGACATGTATCGGTTCACAAACCCGTTGATACCGGCTTCGGTCTCTGCAGCAGAAACACCCGGCTTCAGGCGGATATAATTCCACCAGCCCGGCCAATTCCAGTCGCCCTGTTTGCCAACCCAACCATAATGAACAAAAGTATTTATCGATATAAAATATTCGGCATCGAGGTGCGTATTCGAAGGCAAATCGGCAAAAACGCCGGTTACCTCCACGGGCATCCCTTCGTTCACCTTGATGATTTTACCCACCGGGCTTTCGTTGCCAAAAAGGGCTTTAGCCTTTTTTGCCGACAAAACACCTGTAAGGGGATTTTTAAAATTGGCCTTGCCCTGCAACATGGTAAGCGGAAAGACTTTCTCAAAACCTTCGTCTACCCAAAGTACATTTTGGTCGCTGTAGCCGACGACCCCATTGCGGATGAGGCATCGTTCGAGATATGTCAGGGTATTGGCCTCAACACCGGGGATTTCCTGCTTCAGTGCAAAATACAACTGCCGGGGTGTTTGAGCGCCTTCGTAGGTACTCACTCCGTCTTTGGTCATCGACATATTGACACGGTACACCTGTTCGCTACCGTCAAAAAAACGGTCGTACGAGGTCTCGTAAATAAGATAATGAAGAATAAACAGGAAGGCAGTAAGCCCGATGGTAAGCCCCATAATATTGATGAGACTCACGCTCTTGTTTTTCAACAGGCTTCGAAAAGCCGTAATAAAATAGATTTTAAACATGTCAAATTATTTATATGGTCATAATATGAGTTTATTGTTTTAACAATTAACTAACGGAGCTTGAATTTTGAATCGCTGAAAACATGGTTAGCCTTACCAAAAACCGACAGAAAAAGAGTTTCATATCTTTTTGAGGTCCCTCGGTAAGACCAACCATTTCCCTAACAATCACTTATTCTCCAACCCAAAAATCTTTCAGTTTCCGTTCTTGCAAGTATATTTCTTCAAAATCAACGCTGCATCCTTTTCCCGAAGGCGATTGGGCACTGAAACCAATACGAAGATTATCTGTTTTGTCGAGTTTAAATCCCCTGATCGGGAACCAACTTTTTCCATTTTCGGAATAATAAATGCAGAATGTATTGCTTTTCGTTGACCCAGTTATCCTGTAATAAATCCATTTTGCAGTGATAGCCATTGAGTTACAATCGTCTGAAATATCGTTGCATACAACCGAAACGACCCTTGGCTGTCCCTTGAAATCTTCTTCGAAGCAAAATTTTGCAAAATGTGTGCTATCGTTGTATAGCATCAGTACGCCGGCATCCCATTTCGACTTAAAGTCAGGGGTAATTTTTGCCGTAAGGATAAAATCCGAATCGGGCTTAAATACCAACCGAGGTGATTTATTTATACTAAACCCCGGCATGACAAACAGATCGGTATTGGCTGGCGCAACAATCCGGATATGGTTTTACCCAGTACTTTATAATCCTGCACCTTGTTTTCGAAGTGCATCGCATAAGGGATTGATGAGATGTTAACGTCCTGTGCCTGTACATTGGGGTTGCAGAATAACAAAACTAAGGCAAATAAAAAAACTGTTTTCATGCTATTGTTCATTTTGTTTATAAATTGATGATCATGTTGTCAATGTTATTTGTTATGCACTCTATTATATTCCTTGTTATCGGCAAGTTTAAGAACAAAGCGCAAATTGACTGTCTTTTGCTTGAAAGAAACGTTTTTTTTTATTGTCATCGTAAATAAAATAAATTGTTCTGCCACGATAGTCTTTATCAACGTCAATTACTTCGTAAAGATTTCCAAGTGTAAATGAATTATGTTTTGATTGAACATTTAATCGAATACATTTCATAAAATCACCAACACGAATTTCTTTAGATGAACATTTTTCTTTTGGATGTTCACTTAGTTGTTGTTGTCCTTGTACTAATTTTACTTCCAAACTTGTTTTTACATAGTTTAAAACCCATAATAATTCAAATGGATTTTGCCATTCGGCTTCATTGCATTCAATTTGTAACTGACCGTTATCGTGATGAATAACTTTGATAGTTAAATTTGATTGCTTCATAATTGCAATTTGTTATTTTATGTCAATACTACATCTGCAAGAGATAAAACTTGATTTTCTGTTTTGGTGATTTTTGAATCATGGCTTAGGCTACTCGTAGCACATTCAGCAATATATTTTCAATGTATCACGTTGTTTTAATCTTGTTTTCTAACCATTGACGAACATCCACGGATATTTTTTTCTCAACTAATTCGAGAAAATTACTGGTTGTCTTAACTTTTCCATTTACAACCTCTCTTAGAAGTTCAATAAACTGTTCTTTCCCTATTTTTTGTTCCAGCTCATGCAGTATCAACGAACCTTTTTCATATAAAACAACATAGGCTTCCGGGGCATTTCTGTCTATTCCAAAGATAGGAGGAGTGTTCATTGATCTTTTTTTGTACTCCTCTATTTTTTTGTCAAAAACACTAATCCCAAATCTTTCACGAAAATAGATAAGCATACTGTATTCGGCAAAGGCCTCATTTAACCAGTCTTCCCAAGTTGTTGTATTGGCATTCGACCACCAGAAGTGAGCTAATTCATGTCCTATCCCGCCACATGTATATAAATCGAATTTTTTTGTCCTCAATGATACAAAGTTCTTTCTGGAGTATCCACCGCCTTGACTAAAAGGAGCCATTATAAACTTTAAATAGACGCGGTCCTTTTTCCCCAAAAGGTTCTGATATAGGTTTTGTAGATACCTACATTCTGAAATAATTGAGTCGGCTTCTTGTTCGGAGAATTCACTGTAATTTGTTTCAATACAACTATTGCCATCATGTAAAATTCTGGATTTCAGATTTTTTGACGCGATAACCACGTTGTCGAACCCTGTCCATGGTTGTGTTATTTCCCAATGATCATTTTTCTGCTTAACGATACCTGAACCTGTAACTTTGTATTTATCGTCAATCCATATTCTTAGTTTTGAAGTAAAATTCCCACTACCCAGGGGGAACCATGCACTATAACAATTGAGTTCAATCCAATTATCTGAAAATGATTTTGCCCATCCGCTTAATTCATGCATGTCGCAATCATAGTCAAATATAATAGATTGCTTTTCTTTGCTTTTTCTTTGTTTATAAATTATCAGTTTGCCTCCATTTGGAATATACATTATTGGTGATGGCGAAATGGTGTCAAAATGGTAGCTGACATGTTTTTGATCGCTAATAATTGAATGAATATTTGAATTTTTCCATAACATCAGTGATATGCTGTCGCTATTTTTAAAATCGATATCAATAGCACCTTTTACATGGAGTTGTTTTGAAACGACATCAATTTTAACATCAAAATTATATGCCTTAATTTCCTGTGCATTGATTTTAAAGGCAAAAAGAATCAAGAAAAGAAATGAAAATGCTGTTTTCATAAAGAATAATTTTTAAAGGGATGATGGAACACCCCTGTTAGTGATTTTATTATTATCGTGTTTTTAGCTCGCAACCTCGTTTACATTTTGTAAAACATGGCCGTTTCATACTCAACTTGTTTTAACTATCAACTAAGACAAATAATATTTAGTATGCTAAGTATTATTTGTCTTAGTAATGTATTGAAATATAAATTAATGCCATTAACCACTACTTATATCCTAAGGATGATACACACTGTACACCCTATTCTTTTTGGATTTTGAAAACCACAGCAATTTTATTCGGAATACTATTTGGTTTACGGATCACCAAATCCTCCGGATTAAGCTTCCACGATAGCTTTTCCTTACTGCCAAGCATCTCTATTTTTTTTATTTTGGCATTGCCCTTATTTTCGCCAAACGATTTCAAGCTAATGTCTTCAGTTGGAACTCCCAACACTGTTGCATAAATCACATTTCCTTTTTGCGTGTACCGAATATCTTTACCACCCAATTTTGTATTTCCTTCATTGAAGCCCTCTACCACTTTAGATCCAGAAGCTTCGACCGAAGGCCCTTCGCCAAACACTTTCCAGGGGCGTGTCTCGAAAATACTTTCTTTGTTCATATCCATCCAGGCAGCAATTCCTTCAAGTATCGCCACTTCTTTGTCGTCGATGGATCCATCGCCCCGGACAGGAATGTCCAGCAACAGGTTACCGTTTTTGCTGACAATATCAATTAGCATCTGAATGACCGTGGTGGCAGATTTGTATTCATTATTTTCATAAACCGATCTTTTGTAATGCCAGTCACCAATACAGGTACAGGTTTGCCAGGGTTTAGATTCGATTTTATCTGCGGCGCCGCGCTCTACATCCCATACCATGCATTTTTTTTGGTCGTTGGTGAGTTTTTTACCAAATAAAACACCTTCGAGCTTACCGTTGTGGGTAGCCATATTGTGGTTATAAAAATGCGCGGCAAGTTTCAGCCCGGCATCGCTTATCTGATACAGCGGCAGGCCGTCGTCATCGAAATAAAGCAAATCGGGATTAAACTGGTTTATCAAATCCATTGTCCGGTTATAAAACTTTTCGCAATACCTTTGAGAAGGAATAGATGCCCCATTTTCCCAGTCCCATTGTCTTATCCAGACTTTATTTGCTTCATCCCAAACTGGTTTCCATATATTTTCGATGTTGTCGCTGCCCGCACTTAAAGGATGGTTTTGTTCGTAAAGTTCTTGAGGGTCAAGTCCTTCCCACCAGGTTCCCTTGCCATCGGCTTTAGTTAGTTTCCCATCATAGGGAACACCTGCAAATTCTCCATTTTTGTCCGCTCGTTGAGCCGTTTCAAACCATGTCCATGTACGCGAAGCATGAACGCTCAAGCCGAACGGAAGTCCCTGTTCTTTAGCTGCTTTTGCCCAACCGGCAATAATATCTTTCTTTGGCCCTACTCGCACTGTATTCCATTCCTGGTATTTACTGTTCCACATGTCGAGGTTATCGTGATGGTTTGCCATTGCAAAGAAATATTGAGCTCCAACCTGTTTATAAAGTTTCACTAATTTTTCAGGATCCCAATTCTGGGCTTTCCAGTCATGAATTATTTCTTTAAACCCTACTTTTGAGGGATGTCCGTAATGAGAAACAAACCATTTGTATTCATTGCTACCTTCGTTATACATAAAGCGGGCAAACCAGTCGCCCTGTTCGGGTTGACATTGCGGACCCCAATGTGACCATATACCAAATTTGGCATTGCGGAACCATTCAGGTACCTGATATTGACTGAGGGATTGCCATGTTGGTTCGAATTTGCCCTTAGCAACCGGCTCAATATCCGTTCGGACTATTATGGGATTGTTTTCTTGTGCCTGCATGCAAAATGACGACAGAACACAAATAATGCTCAATAATTTAGTTCTCATAATATTAATTTTATAGTTTTTAATAGATGTCAAATCATTTAATGTTAGTTGCTTATCTTCGAATTATTCGTACTGCAATGCTTCCACCGGATTCCGCGTGGCCGCCCGCCAGCTTTGCCAGCTCACGGTAAGTATGGCGATTGCCAGTGCCAACACGCCTGCTAATGCGAATATCCACCAGCTAAGCTCAGTTTTATATACAAAGTTTTCGAGCCATTTTTTCATGGCGTACCAGGCAATGGGTGTGGCTATTACAAAAGCTATGGCTACCCATTTTACAAAGTCACGGTTGAGCATGGTCATTATTTCCGAAACGCAGGCTCCATTCACCTTACGGATGCCCACCTCTTTGATGCGGCGCTGGCAGGCCAACAGCGACATGGCTAAAATGCCCAGGCAACAAATCACAATGGCACATCCGGCAAATAAAGAGAATGCGTGGCGAAACTGAAGTTCGGACTGATACAATGCCCCAACTGCCTGATCAAAAAAACTGACCTCGACAGGAAACGACGGGGAAAGACCGGCCGTTTCAGTTTTAATCTTCTGAATGGCGTTGTGCAACCCTTCGAAATCAGTAGCCTGAATGTTGACCATGCAATATGAAGCCTGCGGATTGTTCCAGATTACGAGAGGGGCAATGCCCGAACTGACTGGTTTGTAGTGAAAGTCTTTCACCACTCCCACAATTTCAGACATTGTCGGTGTGGTGATGGAATTGCCCATCATAAACTTTGTCCCAACGGGATTTTCAATGCCATGCGCGCGGACAAACTCCTCATTCACAACGATTGCATTTGCATCGGAAGCCATTTTATCGGAATAAAAATGCCCCTGAACCAGCTTCAAGCCCATTATTTCGAAAAACTTCGAATCAGCATTAAAGATGTCGAAATTAAACTGCTTGGTTTCTCCTTTTATGGTTTGGCTGCTTGCCCAATGCGAAAGCCGGCTGCCGGGATAATATTCTGTAAACGAACAGGTTTTAACCGATGGCATTTCTAAAAACAACTTCCTGATTACATCTTTTTTTGCTAATAATTCGGGTGTCAGCTTAATCCCGATGATATTTTCCTGATTGGCCTCAAAGCTACTCTTTCCATAATCCACCTGTTTTTGCACCAACAGGGTGAAAGCTATCAATACAATCGCAATGACAAACTGGATAGTAACCAAAATACCCCTGAATACTGGTTTATTCGCCCCGGGCTCCACCGATTTCTTCAGGTTATCAATTGCGTTCGACGACGAAATCCGAAGAGCCGGAATAAAGCTAAATGCCAGACAAAGCAAGAATATTCCCCCGACAGCAATCAAAAGAAACAGAGGAGAGTAAAGAATGTATTGGTTAAATTGAATGCCGGTGTAATTCCTGATATACGGCGATATCAGGACAATCACAAAAATGGCGAGAAGAAAAGAAATCATAAACAGCAACAAAGCCTCTAAAAGTATCTGTTTAAAAATAGCAGACCGATGGGCACCAAGCACTTTCATCACTCCTGTCTGCCTGATCTTTTCCACCCATTGCGACGAAGAGATATTTATAAAATTGACCAACGCGATCATCAACACCAGCATAGCTACCATTAACAAAATCATGATCTTCCCTTTGCTGCCACTGCGCAGGTAGTCGTTTCCAAAGAGAGTGAAATCCGAAAAGTAGATTTCTTTCAACGGGATCAGATTCGATGCAGAATAACGTTCGGCACTTCTGTCGTCTTTCGGAAAAAGATTGGCTATTTTTTTTGCCGTTGCCCCGGGATCTACACCCTTTTTCAATAATACAAATGTCTGAAAATTACAGTATCCCCAATTGGTGAATTCTTCGCTGTTCGATTGAACTATTTTGCGGGTAGCAACAGATGTGATGGCATTGAACGAAAGAGTTGTATTCCCCGCAGGGTTCTTAATTACTGCTGATACTGTAAGTTCTTTGTCATTATTCATCTTCACTGTTTTTCCCAAAGCCTTTTCCTTTCCGAAAAGCTTTTCGGAAAGCTCCTCCGTCAGCACAATCGTCATCGGCTCTTTTAATGAAGTTTCAAGATTCCCTTCAACCGGCTGATAAGTGAACAGTTTAAAGAAACCATTATCGGCATAAACAAGATCCGAAGTAATAGGGTCGCTGTCGCCGGCCCTGAATACAGGTTTCTCCCATGAACCAGCCAGCCTTACAGTATTTTCAACCCCGGGGATGTTCAAATCAATTTGATCTTTCAATACAGCAGGCCAGAAAGGATATACTTTCTCAGCCTTTTGAGTATACCAATAAACCCGGTCGCCATTTTTATGGTAATTGTCGGTGGTCAATTCGCTATAGGAATATGCTGAAAGAATAATAACTAAAGCCAGACTAACCGCCAATCCAAACAAGTTAATCAGGTTCGTAGCAGGTTTCCTTACGAAATTTCTAAAAGTTGTTTTAAATACTGTAATCATAATTATTTGTTTTTTTCTTCTATTCGCACCTCAGCGCTTCCACCAGGTTTCTTGCTGCGTCCGCCAGCTCTACCAGCTTACGGTGAATACGGCAATGGCTAATGCAGCGACAACCGCCAGCAGGAAAATCCATATATTCAATTCGATGCGGTTGGCATAGTTATAAAGCTACTTCTACATACTAAAAAAGGATATTCAGGTACAATTCCTCTGGCAACCTCACGTAGAAATATCTTATATTTTTAATTGCTATTTGGAGCCTGTTTAAATGTCATCTAATGTTTTTATCGTTTTTTATTAAACAACTACCTAAAACTAACCTTAGCACAATTCATAACTCTACCACAATGTCTTTTTACTGGATTATCATTGCACAACGAAATGCTCCGAAATCTTCTGGTGTTTTTCACTTAAGATTTTTCCGTCGAAAAGATTGATCACCCGGTGGGCAAATGCTGCATCGCGGTCGGAGTGTGTTACCATCACAATGGTAGCGCCTTCTTTGTTGAGTTCGGAAAGAAGTTTCATCACTTCGAGTCCGTTTTTCGAGTCGAGGTTACCGGTTGGCTCATCGGCCAGAATCAGTTTTGGATTGGCCACCACGGCACGGGCAATGGCTACACGCTGCTGTTGTCCGCCCGAGAGCTGTTGCGGGAAATGGTGCTTGCGATGAGCAATATTCATGCGATGCAAGGTTTCTTCAACCCTCTTTTTTCGTTCGGAGGCCTTCACTTTCATGTATATCAATGGCAATTCCACATTTTCAAATACATTCATTTCTTCAATCAGATTAAAACTTTGAAAAATGAAGCCGATATTTCCTTTGCGCATGTTGGTACGTTGTTTTTCTTTCAAATTTCCCACTTCAATTCCATCCAAATGATATTTGCCCGTGCTGGGATTGTCCAGCAGCCCGAGAATATTCAACAAGGTTGATTTTCCACACCCCGAAGGGCCCATTATGGCTGTAAATTCACCTTCGGTTACATGCAATGAAACTCCGCCCAACGCCACTGTTTCAATTTCTTCCGTTCGGAAGACTTTTTCTAAATCATTAATTTTTAGCATAATAGTAATTGTTTTCGTGTTGTTTTTTTTTATTCGTTTTTTATTGCCTCCACAGGATTTTGTATAGCTATGCGGTATGAGTTCATACTGACTACCGACAGAATGATAGCTAAAACAGCTATTCCACACCCCAAAAAGATAAAAAGAGATAGACTGGTTTTCTGAGCAAAGTTTTCCATCCATTTTTCGGCGGAAACGGCTGCCAATAACTCTCCGACAAGCAGTGCCGGTATGGCTATACGCAGAATATCTTTCATGAAAAGTTGTAGTATCTCCTTGGCTGAAGCACCGTTTATCTTTCGGATGGCAATCTCGGCGCTCCGGCGGTTAATTTCATCATTTGTGTAACCAATAAGACCAATCAATACAATAATCAAGGTAATAATTCCACCAATCAGCACAGAGTTCCGAAATAAACGGGAAGAAGTGTACAGAAAAGCCATGCTGGTTTTATAGGGTGTTACCACAATGTCTTTGTTGGGCAATGTGTTTTTTAATACTTTGTTTACCTGTCTAATACCCTCCGAATTAAGTTGATGAAGTTTAATCATGATATTTTCGGCCGGGGCATCGGTATAAAACAGAGCTGCTGGACGCATATCAGGTTCACTGATGGAACCAATGCGAATGTCGCGGTAAACACCTTTGATGGTACTGATATTATGTCCGCTGATCCTAATGCTTTTACCTACAACGCCATCTTTCCAGTTCAACATGCCGGTCAGTTTATGGGCAAAGGTTTGACTTACGATTACCTGTGTTGAATCGGCTGAGCCGTCTTGAAAATCTGTTCCTGCTACCAGCGGAATTTCCATTAGAGATAGATAATTGGCATCAGCATCATATAAATCGGCTATATTGAACAGTTCCCGGTCTTTCCCCGGTTCGGAAACATTATTGCCGGAAGCTCCAAATAGAGGTAGGGTGGAGCAGCTAGCTACTGTTCGTACTGAAGGTATACGCCGAAGTTCTTCAATTGCCTTTAGTCTTTCTGCTTTAGTTACTCCCGAAGTATTGCAATAGAGCAGGTTTTCATATATATAACCGGGATTGTCGTTCACCATGCTGTTGTATTGTCGTCCAATGATGACCAATAAAGTAACAAGGAAAGCTGTGGCAATAAACTGAAGAAAAAGTAATCCAAGCTTCCATTTACGACGTGATTCTTTGAAATTGCGAAAGGCTGAAGATACGGGTATTTTCGAAAATATCTGTGCTGGAACAATACCAGACGTAAAGAATACGGCCACACAGACCAAAACGAGTAATAAACAGGTTCGGAATGAGACCAAAGCACTAAGAGGGGCTGAAAGTATTTCTTCAACCGTTCCCCGAGAAAGGAAGATGAGCAATGCAGCTAATAGGACAGAGGCTACTAAATGAATAAAGGTTTCGGTAAGTACCATGCCGGAAATATTCTTTTCGGCGGCACCGTAACATTTGTGGATTGCTATTTCTTTACTGCGCTTTACCAGCGAAGAAAGTACTATCAGGATATAATTCAATACAGCCGTAAAGATCAATGCAAAGGCCAGTAAGGCCAACAGAACAGACATACGCTTCGTAGCAGGATCATCACTATGAATCTTTTTTAATTGCAATAAACTGTATGAAAGTTGTACGCCTGCTTTTTTGAGCTCATTCATATCTACATGGCGTGTCTGCATCTTATTTATCGCAGGTGTCATGCTTTTGGGGTCTGTGTTGGAAGCAAGACGGACATATCCCAGGTAGCGGTCGTTCCCTACCCAGTTTTGTGTACCATCCCATGGGAAGAAGTGCAGGATAGAACTCATCGAAACAATCACATCATATTTTAAATGGGTGTTTTTTGGCACATCTTTAAATATGCCTCCGACAGTTAACGCTTGATCCGGCCAGGAGTCTAACCGAATGGTTTGTCCTACGGCATTATTTCCCATGTTCTTAGCTATCTTTTCGGAGACCAACACATACATGGGCTGGGATAATACTTTCTTTGCATTTCCATATGTCATCGGACGGGGCAATACATCGAACAAACAACTGTCTGCCATAATAAAAGTCCCTGTAAGTCGTTTTTTATCCTGCGTAAAAAAGACGGCATTATCTTCGAGGGAAGTGATACGGGTAGCTGCTTCTACCTGAGGCAGGTCTGCTTTCATTCCCGGAGCCACACCGCCGCTCACCTGACCGTAGGCGTTTGGTTTGTCGTTTCCTGAAGCCACATTTTCCTGAATCTGATAAATACGCTCGCTGTGGGGGTAAAAGTTGTCGAAGCTTTGTTCGAAGCTCACTTTGGCAATGAGCACCAGCCCCATGGCCAGTCCTACACCTAATGAAATTATTTTGATTCCGTTGTTCTGCTTTTTCTTGAAAACAGAACGAAAGGCGCTGCTGATATTGTTTGTCATAATTTTTAAATGATAACAGTCTATTGTAAAACTAGCTCTTGTACATCTCCAAATGTATCATAGCCTGAGGTAATAACTTTTTCGCCAGGTTGCAGACCTGTTATTACTTCGTAGTAAAGCGGATTTTGACGGCCGATGGTGATTTTGCGGCGAGTAGCCGTTTTGCCATCTTTGGACACGATGAAAATCCATTGACCGCCGGTAGTCTGGTAAAACGATCCGCGCGGAACCATTACGGCTTCGGTAGGTTGCCCCAGTTGCAGGTTAATGTAGTAAGTTTGTCCGGCACGGATGTTATCCGGACGTTGTCCTGCAAAAATAAAGTCGGTTTTAAACTGCTTGTCGTGCACTTCGGGATATACTTTTCGTACCCGCAGGGCAAAGTTTTTATCCTGCCGTTCGAAGGTGGCACTCAGTCCGGTTTTTACTTTGTCGATATAATGTTCGTCGATTAATGCTTCGATTTTATAGTCGGACAATACGCTGATTTGCCCTATTTTGTTTCCTGCGGCTACCGACTGGCCTATTTCCACGTCGAGTAATCCCAACTGACCGTCAACCGGAGCTTTTACGTTCAGATTATCAATGCGCTGCCGAACCAGCAGCAGGTTTTGGCGCATATTGTGCAGGCTTTCTTCCATTTGTTTTATTTGGATGCCGCGGAAAATGGAATCTTGCTTTTGCCGTTCGATAACCAGTTTGCGGCCGCTTAGTGCAAATTCATAATCTTCTTTGGCTTGCAGGTAATCTTCCTGCGAGGTCAGTTTCTCGATGTTGAGTTGCTTGTATTGTTGGAATTTGCGTCTTTTGCGTTCCACATCCATGTCCAGTTGCAGTTTCTCTTTTTTCAGGCTGAGTCTTTCCTGTTCCATTTGCACTTGGGTATTACGAAGGAAGTTCTGCTTTTCGGCCAACTGCGCTTCGCTGTCGAGAATGTTCAGGTTTAGCATTGGGTTTTTCAGACGGATAATCACATCGCCCTGATGCACCATAGCACCTTCTTCCACCACTTTCTGTTCCACCATTCCGCCTTCCACGGCACTCAGTTGGATGGTGTTTATCGGCTCCACTTGTCCGCTTATACGGATATAATCGTTGAACTTGTTTT
>DATFAW010000205.1:0-5322 GCA_035254165.1 Paludibacter sp. | reverse complement strand
ACAAACATATTACTGGATATAAATCTATTATAAGCAAAGATATATATTTCCAACGAAAACATGTATCTTTGCATTCTCAAAATAAAATAAAAATAAAACACTTAAAAACGAATATGAGTACAACTGAATTATTCAGCACTTTGCCTTATAAAGTAGCTGACATATCGTTGGCCGATTTCGGTCGCAAAGAAATTGAATTATCCGAGAAAGAAATGCCTGGCTTAATGGCCTTGCGTGCAAAATACGGACAACAAAAACCATTGAAAGGTGCCCGCATCATGGGTTCACTTCACATGACCATCCAGACTGCCGTACTTATTGAAACGTTAGTTGAACTTGGTGCCGAAGTACGCTGGTGTAGTTGTAATATTTATTCAACCCAAGATCATGCTGCGGCTGCTATTGCTGCCTCCGGGGTTCCTGTTTTTGCATGGAAAGGTGAAACTTTGGAAGAATACTGGTGGTGTACACTTCAGGCTTTGACATTTGATGGTCACAAAGGACCAACCGTAATTGTTGATGATGGTGGCGATGCAACCATGATGATCCACGTGGGCGGTGCAGCCGAAAAAGATGCAAAGGTTCTTGACAAACAAACCGGTGGTGATGACGAACGTTTATTGTACGCCATACTGAAAGATGTTTTAAAAGAAGACGGTAGCATTTGGTCTCGCATGATTCCTGAAATTCGTGGAGTATCCGAAGAAACTACAACCGGAGTTCACCGTTTATACCAAATGTTGGAAGAAGGTTCATTATTGTTCCCTGCTTTCAACGTGAATGACTCGGTAACCAAATCAAAATTTGACAACTTATACGGTTGCCGCGAATCGTTGGCCGATGGTATTAAACGTGCTACCGACATTATGTTGGCAGGTAAAGTGGTGGTTGTTTGCGGATATGGCGACGTAGGAAAAGGTTGTGCCCGTTCTATGCTGGCATACGGAGCTCGTGTTATCGTAACAGAAATCGACCCAATTTGCGCACTTCAGGCATCCATGGAAGGTTTTCAGGTTACTACAATCGAAGAAGCGTTGGCAGAAGGAAATATCTATGTAACGACTACCGGAAACAAAGATATTATCCGCATCGAACACATTGCAAAAATGAAAGATGCGGCTATTATTTGTAACATCGGTCACTTCGACAATGAAATTCAGGTTGAGAAATTGAAACAATATCCGGGCATCAAATGTGTAAATATCAAACCACAAGTTGATAAATACGTTTTCCCTGACGGAAAATGCGTGTTATTATTGGCCGATGGCCGCTTGGTAAACCTGGGTTGTGCTACCGGTCATCCATCATTTGTAATGAGCAACTCATTTACGAACCAAACATTGGCACAAATTGAGCTATTCACCAAAGATTATCCTGTTGACGTATACCGTTTGCCAAAACATTTGGATGAAGAAGTAGCCCGTCTACACCTCGAACAATTGGGTGTAAAGCTAACCGTCCTTACTCCAGAACAAGCTGCGTATATTGGCGTAGATGCTAACGGACCTTACAAACCGGAACACTACAGATATTAATCAGTTAGCAGTTAGCAGTTAACAGTGATTAATTGACAACATTATAAATAAAGCCGCTTTCAACTAAATGAAAGCGGCTTTATTTGTCTTTATCTTGGCTCTTGATTCTAATCTCTAAACCCTGGCTTATCTTACTCTCAAGCGTTGTCCCGGCTTTAATTTTGTTTTAGCCTTAATCCCATTCATACGGCATAACGCTTTTATGTTTGTACCGCTTCGGGCAGCAATCCTACCCAGGTTATCATGCTTCCTGACTTTATAGTATTTTGCAGCAGAAACTACTTTTACTTCACGTTGATAATAAAACGAGTTCTTTTTGGTGAGTAAATACGTATGTTCACGAACAAGCCCCGTATTAAAATCAATGATCTGAGCCGGATTAATGGCATTTCCGATATAGCGCGTTTCGAAATGCAAATGCGGACCGGTTGAATGTCCGGTATTTCCACCAAGTGCAATCAACTGGCCAGCCTTAATGTTTTGATTAAGTGTAACTAAAACAGCTGAGAGATGAGCATATACAGTTTCCAAACCATTATCATGACGAATAACGATGTAATTTCCATATCCACGAGCTTCATAGTCTATAATACGAACCTTTCCTTTAAATGCACAACGAACTGAATCTCCAACTTTCAGCCTCAGGTCAGTTCCATAATGAAACCGATACCGACGCGGACCAAACTCAGAAGTTATTGCTCCATGAACCGGAACAAAGAAATTGGAACAATCAATTCTGATTGAATCCGGCATACTGTCAATCGGAATTTTATACGGATTGACACGGTCACTTCTCCATATATTATTGTAGATGTCCTCAGCCGGATGATTTTCCATCAAATCGTCCGTCTGATCGTTCAACATTTCCTGATAAACATTAACCGTATCTTTTTTAGGGATAAGGCTATAATTTATCTGTTGAGCATTTACACCCCAAACCGAGGTGAAAAAGGTTATAATTAAAAAGCTTTTCTTTAAGGAAATGAACATGTATCTTTATTTATCCTGGCTAACGCTTGGAATTAGTCCGGTTCTATTGTTATATAATTTCGTCTTCAGAATAGATATATTCCAGATACGATTGTTTGTATTCAAAAATTTCGTCTTCCTTGAAAAAACGTGCCAACTCATCATCAGCCGTTTTTATGGAGTCCGAAGTATGTATAATGTTCCATTGAACACTCATGCTGTAGTCTCCGCGCATGGTACCCATAGCAGCTTCGCGGCCATTGGTGGCTCCGGCTAACCGATGCACAACATGCACGGCATCCATACCTTTCAAACAGCAAACTATAACCGGAGTGGCTTTCATTGCCGCTTTGACACGAGGGAAAAACGGTTTTTCTGCAATATGTGCATAATGCTCGGCCAGAATTTCATCGGTAAGCTGAATCATCTTTAATCCACAAAGTTGTAATCCTTTCTGTTCGAAACGTCTGATTACTTCACCAATTAAGCCCCGTTGAATTGCTCCGGGCTTGATAATTACAAGTGTTTTTTCCATTCAATTTTAGTTTTTAATATGAGTAAATGATTTAAAGTTGTCCAAAAATAAAGAAATGGTGCTTGTGAGCAAAAGAAATTCTATTTTCTTAACTAATTGAACCCCAATTTAAGGTATTAGTTTTCATTTTTCTTAATTGTGTCGACATTACCCTATTTTCGATTTTTACGAGTTGGGGATCATCTTCTAATATTTCCATGGCAGCATTTCGGGCTATTTCAAGCATCTTTCCATCCTGAGCTAAATTGGCTATTTTCAGATCGAAAGGCAAACCGCTTTGTTGCGTTCCTTCCAAGTCACCCGGTCCACGGAGTTTCAGGTCGGCTTCCGAGATTTCAAAACCATCGTTGGTCCTGACCATTATTTCCATCCGTTTGCGGGTATCTGCCGCCAGCTTATAATCGGTTAATAAAATACAAAACGACTGCTCAGCACCACGTCCAACCCGTCCGCGTAACTGATGCAACTGCGACAGTCCGAACCGTTGTGCACTTTCGATCACCATCACCGAAGCATTGGGTACGTTTACACCCACCTCGATCACCGTGGTGGCAACCATTATCTGCGTTTCGCCCCTGACAAATTTCTGCATTTCATGATCTTTCTCTGCTGGTTTCAACTTGCCGTGAACTTTGCTGATGGTGTAAGTTGGAAAAACTTCACGCATATACTCGTAGCCTGTTTCCAGGTTCTGCAAATCACTTTTTTCCGACTCCTGAATAAGGGGATACACAATGTAAATCTGCCGACCCATTTCCACCTGCTTGGCAATAAACTGATTCAGTCCCTGTCGCTTGCTTTCGTAGTAATGATATGTTTGTATCGGTTTTCGTCCCGGTGGAAGCTCGTCGATCACTGAAACGCTTAAATCTCCATAGAGCGTCATGGCAAGCGTTCGCGGAATGGGTGTGGCAGTCATGACCAGGATATGCGGCGGTTGTACATTTTTGCGCCAAAGGCGGGCGCGCTGCTCCACTCCAAAGCGATGCTGCTCGTCGATAATCACCAAACCAAGGTTTTGGAACTGCACCACATCTTCAATCAACGCATGTGTACCAATCAAAATATTCAACTCGCCGCTGCGAAGTTTTTCGTGCAATTCCACGCGGGCTTTAGGCCGGGTAGATCCCGTAAGCAACGCTACATTGACACCTAAATCGCCCAAAAATTCGATGAGACTGGCATAATGTTGTGTGGCCAGAATTTCCGTTGGAGCCATGATGCAAGCCTGGAAACCATTATCAACAGCCATCAGCATAACCATCAAAGCCACTAATGTTTTTCCACTTCCCACATCACCTTGCAGCAAGCGGTTCATCTGACGACCCGAAGCTACATCGATACGAATTTCGCGCAACACCCGTTTTTGCGCTCCGGTAAGCTCGAACGGCAAATGATCTTTAAAGAAAGTATTGAAATTATGGCCTATTTGCCCAAAAACAAAACCACGGAAATGCTGGTCGCGCCACTTGGTTTGCTGCAGGATGTTGAGCTGGATATAAAACAGTTCCTCAAACTTCAAGCGTTGACGCGCTTTCTTCAGTGCATCGGCGTTTTTGGGGAAATGCACATTCACCAACGACTCGGTAAGATTCATCAACGCGAATTTTTGCAATAAATAAGCCGGAAGCGTATCGGGGATGCCGGGTTTAATGCTTTGAATCACCGGAAAAATGATTCTCTGAAGTGTTTTTGAATTCAGAAAACTGCTCTTCATCTTTTCCGACGTATTGTAAAACGGTTGTAAACCCATTTGCTCGGGCGGCGGCAATTGCGACGCTAGCTCGACCTCGGGATGAACGATATTAAACCGCCCATTGAATGCCGACGGCTTGCCAAAAACCACGTATTGAATACCTGTTTTATATTTATCGATAACGTATTTTACCCCTTTGAACCAAACCAGTTCTATTGTTCCATGTCCATCGGTAAAGATGGCTGTCAGCCGTTGGTTGTGCCCCTCTCCCACCTTCTCAAAACGGATAATCTGCCCTTTGACCTGAATAAACGGCATCTCTTCCGAGATTTCATGCAGATAATAAAACCGGCTCCTATCCACATATTTATACGGATAATGCCGCAACAAATCCTCGGCACTGCGTATGCCAAGCTCTTTGTCGAGCAAATCCGCTCTTTTCGGTCCTACGCCGGGCAAAAATTTTATTTCTTGATAGGAGAGATCCATATTATCAGTCTACAATTGCACTTTCTGTTTTATTCTGTCTTGCTTTTTCTCTATTTTTTTTTTTTGAATCTCTTGTCCTTTTGTAAACAGAATCAATT
>DATFAW010000204.1:0-2362 GCA_035254165.1 Paludibacter sp. | reverse complement strand
AACCATGACCAATACAATCTTTTTATTAAACTGTTTCACAATCTTTTAATAATTAGTTATTACTTAAAAATGATACGATAATTCATTCACTATTAGGTTGCAGCTAAAATGAATACAAAAATACGAACTTTAACCTGATTTAAGCAACAGAAATCGACAAACAAACTATTATTTCCCGACGAACGAAAAAATGGATACTCTAAAATTTCACAGAAAAAACATATTTGGAAAAGCATTGCCCGATGAGCCTGTTAAGCCAGCACTGTTATTGCCACAAATATTTGTCCGGTTGTAAGTTTTATTTCCCTTACAGGAAAATCAGTAAATTGTACATTTCTGATAACACATGGATAAAATAATTTCACAAAATCAACAGCTTTCGGCAAGAAGCAAATACAACCCCGGTAGAATTCACTCAAAATGGTCTTCTAATATTTCATCAGCAGATTTCCAAAGCAAATGACCGCCCGCTAAAGCGAAAAATCGTATTTTTGCAAATCATACCGTTTTACATTTTACGGCAAGATAATTTCGACGAACGATTACAACAAAAAACGCATTAAATAACTCCACAAACCACCAATAATATGAACGCAAATTTCAATAATTATATAAACGCAAACCGGGATCGCATTTTTGAAGAATTATTCAGCCTCATTCGCATCCCGAGTGTCAGCGCTCATAGCCACCGGCAACCTGAAATACGTCAATGCGCCGAAAGATGGAAAGAAATCTTGTTGGAATCGGGAGCCGACGAAGCCACGATATTTTCAACTGACGGAAATCCAATTGTGTTTGCAACCAAAACCGTAGACCCGAAACAACCGACCATTATGGTTTACGGACATTACGATGTCATGCCGGCCGAACCGCTTGAATTATGGAATTCCGCCCCTTTCGAACCGGAAATCAGAGACGGTAAAATCTTTGCCCGTGGTGCCGACGATGATAAAGGCCAATCGTTTATGCACGCCAAAGCTTTCGAATATCTCATAAAAACAAATCAACTGAAATGCAATGTAAAATTTCTGCTCGAAGGTGAAGAAGAAATCGGTTCAGCCAGCTTGGAGAAATTCTGCAGCGAGAACACTGAAATGCTAAAATGTGATACAATACTGGTATCGGATACAAGCATGTTATCGGCCGAAACACCAAGCATCACAACCGGTTTACGTGGCCTGGCATATTGGCAAATTGAAGTCACTGCAGCTTCACGCGATTTGCACTCGGGCATTTTTGGAGGTGCAGTGGCAAACCCAATTATGGAATTGGCTAAGATCTTAGCCCAGCTCACCAACCCGGACGGAAAGATCACTATTCCTCATTTTTATGATGATGTGGAAGAAGTTTCGGACTATGAACGCGAACTGATAGCCCAAATTCCATTTAACGAAGAAGAGTACAAGAAAAAACTGAACATCAAAACTGTTTCGGGAGAAAAAGGCTATAGCACCATCGAACGAACCGGCATTCGTCCGGCATTGGATATTTGCGGCATCTGGGGAGGGTATACCGACGAAGGTACAAAAACGGTACTTCCTTCGAAAGCTTTCGCCAAGCTATCCGCCCGGTTGGTACCTCATCAGCAATATGAAAAAATCGCACAACTGGTTGCCGACCACATAGAGCAAATTGCACCCAAAAACATTGAAATAAAAGTGGAGTTTTTACACGGTGCACAAAGTTATGTTTGTCCTATTGATTCACCGGAATACAAAGCTGCCGAAGCAGCATACACAAAAGTATTTGGATTAAAACCACTGCCCGTTCGCCGCGGCGGAAGCATCGGCGTCATCCCTGTTTTCGAAAAGGCATTGAACGTAAAACCAATCCTGATGGGCTTTGGACTTGAATCGGATGCCATACATTCACCTAACGAAAACTTCCCGATAGAGCTATTTTACAAAGGAATTGAAACAATTACGGAGTTCTATCTTCAAATTCAATCATAAAATGCAACTAAATGTGTAGATGACACTATAAATCTAATAATCTGCATATTGCAAAAAACTTAAAACTCGTTAAGTTTTTTTCAGAAAAATATTTTGTAAATTGTTTTGCAAATCAAAAAGAATGCACTATGTTTATTGCACTTTTAGAAAACATTTTTACAAACAATTCTAATACTTAATGTCATGACGAAAATGATAACATTCAACGAGCTGAGAAGGGTGAAAGACGCACTTCCAAGCGGTAGTATGACCAAGATCGCTTCAGAACTTGGTCTGGAAAAAGAAACAGTGCGTAATTATTTTGGAGGACACGATTACAAAGAAGGTAAAAGTTGCGGAGTGCATATTGAACCGGGACCTGACGGAGGATTAGTAATGTTAGATGACACTAAAATTCTCGAAATGGCAAT
>DATFAW010000203.1:0-3353 GCA_035254165.1 Paludibacter sp. | reverse complement strand
TGGCTTTACTGAGAGATTTTGCGTTCAATATATTAAAAACTGAAAGCAAATCCATCAAACAGGCTACTGAAATTTTTGCAAACTATAATGTCAAAGAACTCTTAAAAATAATCTTTAGAACTTAACAGCCCTGCCCTCCTTGGGAGGGGCTAAGGGAGGTCATAAGAAAGGATATCAACCATTTGTTATTGATTTCATTGAATTTAAAATGATATTCATCGTTTTCTTATATCAAACTCACGCTATTCTAAATTAATCCTCACAAAATTAATGATTTCAATCAGATAACCCGCTTTTTTGTCGACAAAACCCGCCCATTCGTCGAAAACAATTGCAACACATTATGCACCAACGTAATTTTGATCCCGAATCAACACATTACGTACAGATGAAAATACAAGTTTTCCTTATCAGCTTCCTGGTAATGATTTTTACCAACCTTTCGGCGCAAGAAAAGCCCGTGCAATGGGATTTGACCAATTGCATTGACTATGCGTTGAAAAACAATATTCAAATTCAGAAAAGTAAAATCACGCTGGAGCAAAGCGCCGTTAACACGAAACAAGCCAAAGCGCAACTCTTCCCGAACCTGACGGCTTCGGTAAATCAGGATTTTTCGAACAGTCCGCTTTTAGTGGGTGGTGGAACGGCCAATTCGTATACCGGAAATTACGGGATAAGCAGCTCATTAATGCTGTTCGATGGCGGTAAAACGCAAAAGAACATCCGCCAGCAAAAGTTACTGGAAGAAGTGGGGCAATACAACGTACAGTATTCACAAAAGAGTATGCAGTTTTCCATTTTGCAATCGTACCTGCAAATTTTGTATGCCGCCGAATCGGTCAACATTGACAGTGCTACGGTGGAAGTGTCTAAATTCCAATTTGAACGGGGAGGCAACCTGCTGAAGGCCGGAAGCATTTCGAAAGTGGATTTAGCCAAACTGGAATCGCAATACAGTTCCGATAAATATCAACTGATCGTTGCGAAAAACACGCTCGAAACCAGAAAACTGACCCTTAAACAATTGCTGGAGCTAACCGTGGCAGACGAACTCAACATTGCCATCCCGACATTGAACGAGATGGATGTACTGAAACCACTACCCGCCCTGCAAAATATTTACGAAACATCTCTCAACGTAATGCCACAACTGAAAAGCAGCAAGTTGAATATTCAGGTTGCTGGACTCGAAACCGAAAAAGCCAAAACGGGCTATCTACCCAAAATAAACCTGAATGCCAGCGTTGGAACAAGCCATAGCAGCTTATCGTCTTACAATTTTGGACAACAACTACAGGATAGGTTTAACGAAGGGATTGGTATTTCAGTAAGCATTCCCATTTTCTCCAACCGTAGCACAAAGTCGGCAGTAGAAACCAGCCGGTTGAGCGAGAAAACGTCCCGGCTAAACTTGTTGGACACAGAAAAGAGCCTGCTCACCGAAGTGGAATCTGCTTATCAGGACGCACTATCGGCACAAAGCCAATACGTTGCCGCCACCGAGAAAGTAAAAGCATTGCAGACCAGCTACGATTTGATAGAACAACAGTTTAACCTGGGATTGAAAAACACGCTGGAACTATTGACCGAAAAAAACAACCTGCTGGCTGCTAAACAAAGCCTTATTCAAGCTAAATATCTAAGTATAATGAACGTGCAAATGCTGAATTTATATCAGGACTTACCATTGGAAATAAAATAAAACATAGGATATGAAACGAGCATCAAAACAACGGTTTATAACCAAAGGCCATGTTCGCTGCGAGTTCTCCGTCAATAGACGGACAGGCTATGTGACAACTATCTAAAAAATAAAAACGAACACATGAAAAAGAAAAAAAACATTATCATCTCCGTGCTATGTATAGTCGCATTGGCAATTGGATTGTACTCTTTTCAGAAAAAGTCACCTAAAGATGGCTTCCAATTGGAGACAACAAAACTGTCGCTCAATAAAGTTACAACAACCGTGACAGCGACCGGCACCATCGATCCAATTATTGAAATTGCGGTTGGTACTCAGGTTTCGGGTATTATTTCTAAAATTTATGTGGATTACAACTCTACTGTAAAAAAAGGACAAATTCTGGCCGAGCTGGACAAAACCAACTTGCAGTCGGACTATAATTCGCAACTTTTGAATCTGAATTCGAGCAAGACTCAATACGAATTTCAACAAACAAACTTCAAGCGATCCAAAGAACTGCATGATAAAAACATGATTAGCGACATTGATTTTGAAACAGCCAAATACAACTTTGAATTAGCCCAATCAACTTATAAATTGAATCAGTCTAATTTAAAGAAAGCGCAAACGAATCTGGATTATGCCACCATCCACTCCCCTATCGACGGAGTTATCCTGTCGCGGGCAGTGGAAGAAGGACAAACTGTGGCAGCATCATTCAGCACTCCAACGCTGTTTACCATTGCCAAAGATTTGACCAAAATGCAAGTGGTGGCTAATGTAGACGAAGCTGATATAGGCAACGTAAAAACCGGACAACGTGTTTCGTTTTCGGTGGATGCGTATCCTAATGACCTGTTTGCAGGCGAAGTAACACAAGTGCGGTTGAAATCGACTGTTACGTCGAACGTGGTTACCTACCAGGTCATTGTGAATGCTCCGAATGAGAACCTGAAACTTAAGCCGGGCTTAACTGCCAATATAACTATTTACACAGTGGAAAAGAACGATGTACAAACGTTGCCCAACAAAGCATTCAGCTTCAAACCGGACATTGAAACACTGACAAAAAAAGAATTTCTCGTTTCGGAGAACAAAGGAGTCACTGCAAGCCTGAAAGAAAACGAACGCATGATTTGGGTGCAAGATGGAAAAACCATCCGAAACAAAAGTGTTGTGATTAGCGATGCTGATGCCACGAACACTGAAATTGTTTCAGGATTGACGAACAAAGAATCTGTAATTCTTGAACAAAAATCATTGGCAGAAAACCCAACCAATGGCTCAACGGAGAAAAGTCCATTTATGCCTCAACGCCCGGGCGGAAACAAACCAAAAGCTACCAAATAAAGCAATTATCGATTAAATAAGTAATTGTAATAATTAAATGTCGTAATCTTTAAAAGAATATTCAACCACATATGGAACATCCCGAGCATCGGGAGTAGCACTTAGTTACATAGAACCACATAGTTATAAAATTACGACTTCTTTAAAAAAAAACAAAAACTTGATTTTGAGCAGACATAAGACCACATAGTTTTTCTTTTGAGACAAATAGCAGTCAACTATATTTTCTATATATTCTTAAAACAGCTATCTGTATCTATGTAACTAAGTGCTACCATGTGGTTGATTAAATACGACATCATATTTTTCCGAC
>DATFAW010000202.1:0-5166 GCA_035254165.1 Paludibacter sp. | reverse complement strand
ATGCCTATCGAGGCATTTCCGGATGTTACCAATACGGAAATAAGCATTATTACCCAATGGCCGGGACGTAGTGCCGAAGAAGTAGAGAAATTTGTAACTACTCCTATCGAAATTGCCATGAATCCGGTTCAAAAGAAAGTGAGTTTGCGTTCTTCCAGTATTTTTGGGTTGTCCTATATTAAATTAGTGTTCGATGATGGAGTGGTGGATAAAGATGCCCGCTCACAAGTAACTAATCTGCTTGCCAATGCCGATTTGCCTGAAGGAGTTCAGCCTTCGGTTCAGCCGCCAACAGGTCCTACTGGTGAACTTTTTCGTTATACCTTACGAAGCACTTTCCGCAATCAGCGTGATTTAAAAACCATGCAGGATTGGGTTATCGACCGCCAGTTACGAGCTGTGCCAGGTGTTGCCGATGTGGTGAGTTTCGGGGGAATGGTGAAAACTTATGAAATAAAAGTTGATCCGGGAAAACTGAGTACGTTGGGCATTACGCCGTTGGATTTATACACGGCCATTAGTAAAAGCAATGTCAACATTGGTGGTGATATTATCAACAAGAACAATCAGGCCTACGTGGTGCGTGGTATCGGTTTGTTGAACAATATCAACGAAATCAAGAATGTGGTGGTTCAAAACATCAATGGTATTCCGGTTCTGGTAAAAGATGTAGCCGATGTGGAAGTGTCTAATTTGCCCCGGTTGGGATTAGTGGGACGTTCGGATGCTGTCTTTGATGACAACGGAAAACGATCGACAACGAATGAGGATGATGTGGTTGAAGCCATCGTGATAATGCGTAAAGGCGAAAATCCTTCGGAGGTTATTCATGCAGTAAAAGAGAAAATAGAGGATTTGAATAAACGTGTTTTACCGCACGATATCAAGATTGTACCTTATTATAATCGGGAAAACCTAATCAAATTTGCTACCAGTACCGTGTTACACAATTTGTTTGAAGGAATTCTATTGGTAACCCTGATAGTATCGTTGTTTATGTTCAATTGGCGAACAACGTTGATTGTATCCATTATCATTCCTTTATCCTTATTATTTGCTTTTATCTGCTTGAATTTTATGGGAATGAGTGCCAACCTGCTTTCGCTTGGTGCTGTCGACTTCGGGATAATAATAGATGGAGCTGTGGTAATGGTCGAGGGGCTTTTTGTGGTGCTCGATCAGAAAGCCAAAGATGTGGGAATGTTGCGGTTCAATAAAATGACCAAAACCGGACTGATAAAGAGAGATGGTGCCCGATTGGGAAAATCAATTTTCTTTTCCAAGCTGATTATTATTACCGGTTTGTTGCCCATTTTTGCTTTCCAGAAAGTGGAAGGTAAAATGTTCTCGCCACTGGCTTATACGCTTGGATTTGCGCTGCTGGGTGCTTTGATTACCACACTGACATTGGTTCCGGTGCTGATTAAGCTGCTCTTAAAAGAAAATGTGCAGGAAAAACACAATCCGATAGTTCATTTTCTGACAGAACGATTGATGCGTGGATTCGATTTTACCTACAGTCATAAAAAACGAACTATAATCGCAGCATCCATCGTCATTGTCATAGGCCTTTTCTCATTTAATTTTCTGGGTTCTGAATTTTTGCCCGAGATTAATGAAGGTGCTATCTGGTTGAGGGCACAATTGCCTTATTCTGTATCGTTGGATAAGTCTATTGAAGTTTCTAAACAAATACGTGCCGAGATTATTAAGTTCCCACAGGTCCAGAATGTGGTTTCACAAACCGGACGACCTGATGATGGTACCGATGTAGCCGGATTTTATAACAATGAATTTGATATCCAGCTATACCCCGAATCGGAATGGAAACCCAAAATGACTAAGGAAGAATTGATTGATCAAATGAATAAGAAGTTGTCGGTTATTCCGGGTGTGGATTATAATTTCTCGCAACCCATTACAGATAATATTGAAGAAGCTGTGTCGGGTGTAAAAGGGTCCATTTGTGTGAAGATATTTGGTGATTCTTTGAATTATATGGAAAGCAAATCGACTGAGGTCTATAATGTTTTGAAGAAAATACGTGGGATCTCTGATTTAGGTGTGATTAAAAACATCGGTCAACCCGAATTAGACATTGAACTAAATCAGCAAAAGATGGCACTTTACGGAGTTTCTACGGCCGATGCCAATGCTGTGATAGAAATGGCTATCGGTGGAAAAGTAGCAACCATGTTGTACGAAGGAATCCAGAAATTTGATATTCGTATCCGCTTTCCCGAAAAATATCGTAATACGGTGGACAACATTGGCAACTTGATGGTTCCCACTTCAAGTGGCTCCAAAGTTCCGATCAAAGAAATTGCCGATATTAGTATGAAAACCGGACCTTGTTTGATATTCAGGGATGACAACCGAAGGTATTCGGCTGTGAAGTTCTCAGTTCGCGACAGGGATATGGGAAGTGCTGTGCAGGAAGCCCGCGAAAAAGTTGGAAAGGCATTGAAACTGAAAAAAGGCTACGATATGATTTGGCAGGGCGATTTTGAGAATCAGCAACGTGCCGTAAAACGGTTGGCACAAGTAGTTCCATTGAGTCTGATATTAATCTTCTTGTTGCTCTTTGTTATGTTTGGTAATATGAAAGATGCAGGATTGGTATTCCTTAATGTGCCTTTTGCTATAGTGGGAGGGATAGCTGTACTATTAATTACCGGTACCAATTTTAGTATCTCGGCCGGCATTGGATTTATCGCCTTGTTTGGTATTTGTATATTAAGCGGTGTGCTATTGATAAGTTCTTTTAAAGATAATATCGAGCGGCTTAAAGGAGAGAAAGATCTTCTGAAAATGTCTATCCGCTTAGGTGTGAAATCCATGATTCGTCCTGTAATGATGACAGCATTGATGGCTGCCATTGGGCTGTTTCCGGCTGCTATTTCGCATGGAATAGGATCGGAAAGCGCA
The DNA here is from genome assembly GCA_035254165.1 of Paludibacter sp. Classification (GTDB taxonomy): domain Bacteria; phylum Bacteroidota; class Bacteroidia; order Bacteroidales; family Paludibacteraceae; genus Paludibacter. Next base: position 2,238 of record DATFAW010000202.1, on the reverse strand, counting down.
CAACCGCTGGCACGTGTGGTAATAGGTGGAATTCTCTTTGCCATGTTCTTCTCATTGTTGGTTTTCCCGCTTATTTTTGCCTGGGCTTACCGGAATGTGGGAAGCATTCATGAAAATAAAACGCTGGATAAACTTTAATTTTTAAAATAAATCGATTATTCAAAATCAGGAACATAGCCTTTGTGTAACATCAATGGCTATGTTCTTTTCTATGAAAATGCATTTGCTGAATTGCAACCGGCATAAAACAAATTGAAAATGAAAGGCGTTTGTCCTTTATTATGAAGCCGTCTTGACTTTTTATATAGAAAGTGGCCTCTAAAAACGAACAAATAAGCCTGAGAAATTTAAAATGGTCTCAAAAAACAGAAAAATAGGCCTAAAATTTTTGGAATGTTAGCAAAAAACATTTTTTTGAGCCTAAAACTTTTGGAAAAGCCTCAAAAAACGAAAAAATAGACCTAAAACTTTTGGAATGTTAGCAAAAAATATTTTTTTGAGTCTAAAACTTTTGGAAAAGCCTCAAAAAACGAAAAAATAAGACCTGAATTTTTGAAAAAGTCAAGACGAGTTCTATATAATTCCACCAAACCCAAGCAACATGAAATTTAAATTTACGCTCATTATTTTATCACTCATTACTTTCAAATTAACTGCCCAGCATGCAGATACTTTGAAAACAGAAAATGTTTCTATTCATGCCCAAACAACGATAATCAATCAAAACAAAACAGCATTCAGTGCAAAATACAGTGGTGATAATAGTTTGACTAATACAGCGGAGGGGCAGACATCCTTAACTTCCACCTTGTATCTTGGAACCCGCTTATGGAAAGGTGCAAGTGCATTTGTTAATCCCGAAATAGCCGGAGGATCTGGTTTGAGCGGTGCCTTGGGCATAGCTGCCGCTACCAATGGTGAAACTTTCAGAATCGGTGACCCGGCTCCTAAAATCTACTTGGCACGAATGTTCTTTACCCAGACCTTAGCGTTATCGGACGAAAGCACTTACCAGGCAAGTGACTTAAATCAATTAGCCGGAAACTTACCAACCAACTATATATCCTTTACACTTGGTAAGATAAGTATTTCCGACTTTTTTGATGACAATAAATTTAGTCACGATCCAAGAACCCAGTTTATGAGTTGGGGATTGATGAATAACGGTGCGTGGGATTATCCGGCTAATACCCGGGGTTATACACCTAGTCTCGTGCTGGAGTATGTAACACCAACAAATGAACTACGCTACGCATTTTCACTGATTCCTACCACAGCCAATGGCAGTGTGATGAATTGGAATATTTCAAAGGCCGGTTCGCATACGCTGGAATATACTCACAGGTATAAAATAGCTAATCAGGCTGGTGCAGTTCGTCTGCTCGGTTTCTTTACTACCGGCAATATGGGCAACTACCGGCAAAGCATTGCTCTAAGTCCGGTAAATCCGACTATCCAATCGGTTGAAAAATATGGTAATACTAAATATGGCTTTGGAATCAATGCCGAACAGAATATAACCAATGATTTAGGATGTTTTTTCAAGGCAAGCTGGAACGATGGAAACAATGAAACCTGGGTATTTACGGAAATTGACCGGAGTGCAAGTGCCGGACTATCCATGACCGGCGATAGATGGAAACGTAAGAATGATAATGTTGGACTTGCCATAGTAGTTTCAGGTATTTCGAAAGCACATCAGGATTATTTGCAGGCAGGCGGTAAGGGTTTTATGCTGGGCGATGGCAATCTGAATTACGGGTTGGAGCAACTAGCAGAATTATATTATTCGATGGCACTAACCCCCAATATGTCTCTGAGCGGAACATATCAACTGGTACTAAATCCCGGTTATAACAAAGACAGGCAAGGACCCGTGAATGTGTTCTCTGCACGTTTGCATATTCGGATATAGGTGTTTATGGGTGCGAGATTACATACAATGAATCAATTTAGCCATTTCTTCCTTTATTGTCAAGACATCAATGGACTCTATTTTTTCTGATTTCTTTACTATAATTTTAGCTATTCGATTTGCTTCGCGTATCTTACCTTCTTCTTTGTATAAAAGTGCCAGCCGATATAACGGTATAAACTGGTTTGGTATCATTTGGTGAGCCAACAGGAAACATTTCTCGGCCTGCCTGTATTGCTTTAGCTGAGTATAATTATCAGCTAGCAGAAGTTGCAGGTCAATATCATTATAGAAGTTCGCACATTCTTTTAGTAATATGGTAC
>DATFAW010000201.1:0-6547 GCA_035254165.1 Paludibacter sp. | reverse complement strand
CTGGGTCCGAAAAATTTCTTATTTTGAATGGCAAAGGTAAGCAAATTTTACGTTCATCCTTTTTTTTGATAAATCTTTTTTTTGTGCAAACTGTACGGTCAATTTTCAGTATATTTGCATTCAAAAGCAGAAAAGGATTTCAATTTATGGAAAATTTCATTGTTTCGGCACGCAAATACCGCCCATCAACGTTTAACTCGGTTGTAGGTCAATCATCTTTGACCACCACCCTTAAAAACGCCATCAAAAGCAACCATTTGGCTCATGCTTATTTGTTCTGCGGACCTCGTGGCGTGGGTAAGACTACCTGTGCACGTATTTTTGCCAAGACCATAAATTGCCAAAACCTCACTGCCGATTTTGAAGCTTGCAACGAGTGTGAATCATGCGTTTCGTTCAACGAGCAACGGTCGTACAACATCCACGAACTGGATGCTGCCTCGAACAATGGTGTCGACGATATCCGCTCGCTTACCGACCAAGTGCGCATACCACCGCAAATCGGGAAATACAGCGTTTATATTATTGATGAGGTTCATATGCTGTCGCAGGGTGCATTCAATGCTTTCCTGAAAACGCTGGAAGAACCGCCAGCACATGCCATTTTCATTTTAGCTACTACCGAGAAACATAAAATTATCCCGACCATACTTTCGCGTTGCCAGATATACGACTTCAACCGCATAACGGTGGCCGACACAGTGAAACACCTGCAAATGGTAGCCGAAAAAGAAGGTGTAACCGCTGACGTGAACGGGCTGAACGTGGTGGCTCAAAAGAGCGATGGCGGAATGCGCGATGCGTTATCTATCTTCGACCAGCTGGTGAGTTTCTGCGGCAGCAACATCAGCTATCAGGGCGTTATCGACAACCTGAATGTGCTCGACTACGAATACTATTTCCGGTTGGTAGAAGCTTTTTTGAAAGGAGATGTGAGCCAATCGCTGCTTATCTTCAACGAAGTTTTGAACAAAGGTTTTGATGCGCATCATTTTATTACCGGACTGAGCTCACACCTGCGCGATGTACTGGTTAGTAAGGATCCACAAACCATCGCTTTGCTTGAAGTTGGGGCCAATATTGGTGAACGCTATAAAACACAAGCACAAGTCTGCACACCCGAATTCCTTTTTCTGGCATTGAAAATAAGCAACGACTGTGATATTGATTACCGACAGAGTAAAAATAAAAGATTGCTGGTTGAACTAGCTTTAATTCGTCTGTGCCAACTGACGGATGAAAAAAAAAAATCCATACTAACTGATGAAAAGCCAGCGCCGATTCAAAAAGTATCGGTAGAGGCCCCAGCACCAACTAATACCCAACCGGCAGCACCAGCATCGCCAACAGTTCAGCCAACAACTGCTCCGCGACCGGTTATAACTCCCAAACCAAAAGAAACCGCACCCGATTCGAGGCCCTCTTTTGGACGTCCCGGAAGTATTTCCATCTCGGCACCCATTGTAAATATCCAACAACAAGCTACTACCGACAATCAGGTTGTTGCTGAACCAATAGTCTATTTAAACCAGGAATTTACCGAAGACGAATTGGTGAAAGCCTGGCAACAATTTGCCGAAACCATTCCCGAACAGGTACGCATGACGAGCTTATTCTTCAATACTTTCCCAAAATTGACCTCGAAAACCACTTTCGAAGTTACCGTAAGTAATATATTTCAGGAAAAAGAATTAAAACGGCTTCAACAGGATATCCAGCATTTCATTCAGTCCAAACTGGAGAATTCGCAGGTCAGGATGACGATTAAAGTAATGGAAGAATCGGCCGTACAGCGTGCCACATCACCCGAAGATCGCTACCGGATTATGGCGGAACAAAACCCGGCGCTGGATATTTTGAAGAATGGCTTGCAGTTGGAGATAGACTAATTTAATTTTTAATTCATAATGCACAATTCATAATGTATAATTAAGACAGAAGACTGACACAGTGATTAATTGTGAAGTGACTTGTATATCGATCAATTATGAATTGTGCATTATGAATTATGAACTATGAATTGTGCATTATGAATTAAAAAGATTATGTTCAAAAAAATTACTCGTGTAGTTTGGATATTGTCGGTGGTAAGCCTATTTACCGATGTGGCCAACGAAATGCTTTATCCGGTAATGCCTATTTATCTGAAAAGCATCGGCTTTTCAATCATTATTATCGGAATACTCGAAGGCATGGCCGAAGCTACTGCCGGACTAAGCAAAGGTTATTTCGGTAAAAAGTCGGACGCAACAGGTAAGCGGTTGCCTTTTGTGCAAGCGGGTTATATTCTCAGTGCCCTTGCCAAACCCATGACGGCTTTTTTTACCCATCCTGTTTGGATTTTCTTTGTGCGCACTACCGACCGTTTTGCTAAAGGAGTACGCACCGGAGCGCGCGATGCGATCCTTTCTGACGAAGCCACACCCGAAACCAAAGGAGCTGTTTTCGGATTTCACCGTGCCATGGACACCATTGGTGCTGCCATCGGACCTGCATTCGCCCTGGTCTATCTGTATTTTCATCCGGGCAATTATATCGCCTTATTTTACATCGCTTTTATTCCGGGAGTGATAGCCATTATCACCACACTGCTGCTCAAAGAAAAGAAAAAAGCCCTCGCTCCTACCCCTGAAAAAGTTTCGTTCTTTTCGTTCCTGAAATATTGGAAACAAAGTCCGGCAGCCTACCGCCAATTACTTATCGGATTGCTTCTGTTCACGTTGTTCAATAGCTCGGACGTGTTTTTGCTACTCAAAGCCAAAGATGCCGGACTGAACGACACCCACGTTATCGGTATTTATATTTTCTACAACCTGGTGTATGCGCTGTTTGCCTTTCCTATTGGTTCGCTAGCCGACAAAATAGGACTGAAACGCATGTTTATTATTGGGATGGCATTATTCTCTATAGTCTATCTGGGATTTTCGGTAAATACCAATCTTTATATTTTCCTGGTTCTGTTTTTCCTGTACGGAGTGTATGCTTCGGCCACCGAAGGCGTATCCAAAGCCTGGATAAGCAATATATCCGACCCAAAAGATACTGCCACAGCTATCGGTACGTTCTCTGCCCTGCAAAGCCTCTGCATGATGGTGGCTAGCTCGTTGGCCGGAATTATCTGGTACAGTCTCGGGGCCAAAACACTGTTTATTGCAAGTGGTATCATGGCATTGGTGGTGATGGTTTATTTGGGACGAATGAGGGAGAAGTAATTTTCAATCGCACTCCAATGTTCCGATTAAAAACCGCAAAACCCAGAGATAACCTACAAAAGAAGTTCAGCCATCCCCCTTGCGCATCATGCGCAAACCCCATTTTTTTAGATTCATGCTTGCGCATGATGCGCAAGCATGAAGTAAAACAGATTTGCCCTTGCGCACGGTGCGCAAGCTCGCCCGAAAATGAATTCGCCTTTGCGCATCATGCGCAACCTCCCTTTGAAATTACTTTGCCCTTGCGCATCATGCGCAAGCTTGCCGGAAAAAAATTTCGTACTTGCACATCATGCGCAAGGGCACCTTTTTTTTCGTGGATTGGTGGAATTCCAATTTCAACCAGACAGGAAAAACATCCAAACGCAACAAGAGCTACCTCCGGGTTGGAAGCAGCTCTTGTTATTTTCCATGCGTAGGGACGCAGTGCTTTGCGTCTTTGGTTAGAGACGCAATGCCTTGCGTCTCTACAGCACATAATATTATTCTACAATTTTCTTCATGGCAGTCATAGCAGCACGAAGTTCGGCACCACAAATTTCGATAGAGTGGTTACGAAGTGCAGCATTTACTTTTACCAATTCGAAGTTGTCAACGTGTCCGTCTTTACCTTCGTTGAAGTTTTTACCGATAACGTCAGTATCGATTTTCTTCATGAAGTCGGCCAATAATGGTTTGCAAGCATGATCGAACAAATAGCAACCGTACTCAGCTGTATCCGAAATAACGCGGTTCATTTCGAACAGTTTTTTGCGTGCAATGGTATTGGCAATAAGTGGAGTTTCGTGCAACGATTCGTAGTAAGCCGATTCGTTTTTGATACCCGAGCAAGTCATGGTTTCGTAAGCCGACTCAACACCTGCTTTGATAAATGCCACCATCAACGTAGCGTTATCGAAGTATTCTTGTTCCGAAATTTCCACGTTGCCTGCAGGAGTTTTCTCGAAAGCAGTTTCTCCTGTAGCAGCACGCCAGGTCAACAAGTTTTTGTCGCCCGCAGCCCAGTCTTCCATCATGGTTTTAGAGAATTCGCCCGACAAAATATCATCCATATGTTTGATAAATAACGGACGCATAATTTCTTTCAATTCTTCCGACAGTCTGAAAGCTTCCACTTTAGCCGGATTAGAAAGACGGTCCATCATGTTGGTGATACCACCGATTTTCAACGCTTCGGTAATCACTTCCCAACCGTATTGAACCAGTTTAGAAGCATAACCTGCATCGATTCCTTTTTCTACCATTTTGTTGAACGAAAGGATAGAACCCGTTTGCAACAAACCACAAAGAATGGTTTGCTCGCCCATCAAATCCGATTTTACTTCGGCTACGAATGATGAAAGCAACACACCGGCTTTGTGACCACCTGTACCAACGCAATAAGCTTTAGCTATTTCAAGGCCGTCGCCGTTAGGATCGTTTTCGGGGTGAACAGCAATCAGTGTAGGCACACCGAAACCACGCAAATACTCGGCACGTACTTCAGAAGCAGGCGATTTAGGAGCAATCATGACAACGGTAATGTCTTTACGAATCTGCGTACCCTCTTCTACAATGTTGAAACCATGTGAATACGACAGGCAAGCGCCTTGTTTCATCAACGGCATAACTGCGTTTACAACCGAAGTATGTTGTTTATCGGGAGCAAGGTTCGAAACCAGGTCGGCTGTGGGAATTAACTCTTCAAAAGTTCCTACTTTAAAACCGTTTTCGGTAGCATTTACAAAAGAAGCACGTTTCTTATCAATAGCTTCCTGACGTAAAGCGTAGGATACATCCAAGCCGCTGTCGCGCATATTTTGACCTTGAGCCAATCCTTGGGCACCGCAACCAATGATTACGATTTTTTTGTCAATAAGTTTTTTGACACCATCAGCGAATTCGCTGTTTTGCATAAAATCACATTTTCCAAGTTCCTGAACTTTCAGGCGGTGAGGAAGTGAGCTAAAATAATTTGCCATTTCTTTTTAATTTTAAAGTACCATAAATAAACCCGATCGTTTATTTGTGGAGAATTACTCGTTTGGTTTATAGTAGTTATTTAATTTTTATTCTTGAAACTTTTTGTAGTGCATTGCACACAAAAGAGTTTTTTATTTCTCATGTTCAAACTCTCAAAGGTGCTACGCACTCTTTGGGGTTCGGTTTATCAGAAAACGACCCTTGCCCTACAGGCAATTTTATCATCTTTCTTTATCTCGAAACGAAAATCATTGGCTTCGTGTTTCATTCCCACTATTTCAACAAAATCATCGTAGAGCATTTCGTTCACATAGTTTATCTCGAAACGTTTCACCTGACATTTACGGTAACATTCCAACGAAAAACAATCGCTTATCCATTGGATATACCGGATACTGTTCACGTGACCGTTGATATCAATATCGCTATATTTTACTTTAAATCCGTCGTAATCTTCGCCATCAACTGCACCCAGTTTTATCGGCTTATCGATAAGAGCCTTTTCGCCGTTAGCAAAATCATGAATGCCCTCCAATGTCAGCAGATCCTTGGCATGACGGGTTTTCATATCGAAAAACACCCAAACCGAGCAGGCATTTCCGATGATTTCATTTTTCTCGTCGCGAATGCAAAAATTACGCGTGGTATTAGCCCGTCCCACTTCTTCCACCCAGGTTTCGACCTGAATGTTTTCATATTGCTCGGGGAAACGCTCCATTTCAATAGCCATTCGCGAAAGCACCCACGAACATTCCATTTCGTTCAGCTGGCGCAATCCAAAACCATTGTCGTCGGCATTAAATTGGGCAGTAGTCAGCAAAATATCACCCAAAGAAGCCATCGTGGCACGAAACTGAAAGTCGACGTACTGAGGTTGAATCTGAAATGAGTATGATTTTTTTAATGACATAGGACCGAAGTTTTCAATTATTTTCTCCGTACTTTTCCTGGATACCATTCAACATATCACTCAAACGCTCAACCTTAGAACGGGTAATTGCCACCCTGCCTGAACGGATAAATTGCAACACGCCCACCGATTCGCTAAGCTCCTCGAACATTTGCTGAGTTTCGGCATAATGTCCGGCCTTTTGCAACACCACAAAGTCATTATTCATTTCCAGAATGCGTATGTGATACTTGCGAATCAAGTCTTCAATCGAACCTTTTTCAAGTAATTTTTCGGTAGCCACTTTATACAGTGCAATTTCCTGAAAAATTAAATCTTCATCGGTATTGTAATATGCTTTCAGAATATCAATGCGTTTATCAATCTGTTTAACCACTTTGGAAACAACATCCTCGGTAGCAAAAAGCGTGATCGTAAATTTATGTATACCTTTCAGCGCTGATGGAGAAACAGAAAGCGTTTC
>DATFAW010000200.1:0-4035 GCA_035254165.1 Paludibacter sp. | reverse complement strand
TATTCAGACTGATATTAAAGAGGAATGTTCTCGTTAAAAACCTGATAATAAAGCCTGCAAAACAACACGTTTTGCAGGCTTCATTATTGCATATACACGATTTACACTAGACATTATATAGGGTTTGCTGAAAAACTAAGTCTGTTTTCACAAGATTAGATTACGGTGCGCTGCACCTTAGACTTATCCGTGAAATAAAATTTCTACAAAGATTTCGCCACTCTGTGGCTTTGCTGTAGGTGCAGCGCACCGTTATATTTGTAGCTATTTATGATAAAAAAACAACCAAAGGTGCAGCGCACCGGAATATCTTGTGCAAAGAAATTGAGAAAATAGTTACAAAAACCTTGCACGTTGAAATGTAAAGTGTGATTGTATTGCATTTCTATATAACAGATTAAAACTTTTTCAGCAGACCCTATTTAGTGATTGTTTATTTAAACCAAGACGTAATCAATGATGGTTTTGTGCTGTGCAAGGTTCCCAAAGGGTTTGGTTTAAATAAATGAAGCAGGAACGAAAATATATTCATTCCTGCTTCATTTGTTTAGTGGTAAGCAATTTCTTATTTTGCAGTACTAATCAGAATTACTCCATTGGCGGCATCTTTGCCATATTGCGAAACCAATTTTTTTGTCACTTCTTTGCTGGTGGGTTGTAATACCTGATAAGCTGATAGGGCGGCATAATTAAGCCATTCTAAGTTGAATGTAGCGGGTAGTCTGATTCCATCTTGCAAAATAATTGTTTTTGCATTTTTCACCCAGCCTTTTTGAGCAGCGGTTTCTTCCAGCTTAAAGGTAACCGGCATAACCACGTACATGTCTGCTTTTTCACCGCATTTTGTTCCCGGAGTCCAATCGGGCATAATGCTAACAATTCGTAGTGCTTCTTTTTCCAGAAAATAGTCAAGGCGCCGGACAATCTTCGCGTCGCTTATTTTACCGGTTTTATTCACCATAAACTGAACGAGAACTTTTCCCTGGGTATTCATTCGTTTTGCTGTAAATGGATATTGAATGCTGTCGGCAACGTAACTCATAAGTTTTGCTTCGCCGCCCGGAAACTCAGGTCTGATGATAGTGGTTTTACAACCGGTAGTGTCTGCCAAAGCAAATTCAATCTCGGTCTTTTTAGTGGTAATCAAAATTACTCCGTCAGCAGCTTGTTTGCCATATTTGTGCATCAGCTTTTCTTGCTCTTCTTTTGGGAAAGGTTTCAAGAGTGAAACGGAAGCTAATTTTTCGGGGTTTAAAATCGCTGTATTAAAGTTAGCAGGCATTTTTACGTCGTCAATTAAAACGAGTGTCTTATCATTCGGTTCCCAAGCGTTCGGATCTTTTGGAGGTGCATTTTGAAACAGAATAGGGATGATGCGTTGCACGGCTACTTTCTCGCCGCCTTGTTCACCTGGTGTCCAGTCGGGCAATGATCCGATCACACGTAAAGCTTCATTGTCCAGATCGGGCGAAACGCTTTTTACTACTTTGGCATTTTCTACTTTGCCTGTTTTGCTAACCACAAATTGCACATACACTTTTCCGTGCTCATCTCTTTTCATAGCTTCGGCCGGGAAACTTATATTCTGGCTTAAAAAATTGACCAATGCTTTTTCACCACCGGGAAATTCAGGCATTTTCTCAGCAAAAGTATACACCGAGTCTTTTGCATTCTGTTGGCTTTGGTTGGCGTGCACATTGCCCGAAATGCAAAACGCAAGTAACGCCGGAAGGATAAATACGAGTTTGGCGAAACGGCTTCTCGTAGTTTTTCGTTGATTCATAATGAAAATTTTATGTGTTTCAGAGTAAAATAATTGTGTAAAAAAGGACTGGAAGAGCAATGATCCAAACCGGCAGCAAATGTATAAATAATTTTCAGTTTAATGAAGCTATGCAAAAAGCATGAACAAATAAATTTTCATTCATGCTTTTTGTAAAAGGATTATTGTGTAGCTAATGCTTCTTTCTGGCTTCTTCGATCTCGGTTTTTAGCTCTTTGATTCGATTTTCCGTGCTAGTGTAATAAGAAAGAGTCTGAGGCGAACCTGCTGAAGCGGTTTTTGACTTTGGGCGGGTAGCCATAAACTGGTTGTAATAATTCAGGGCTTCTTCCGGTTTCTTAAGTATATAGTCGTAAATGGCGGCAATGCTATGTATAAGGCGGCTATCCGGATTGCATTTGTAGCTCAGCTTTAAATATTTTATTTCTTCATTAGAGTTGTTTAACCGATTATATGCCAGCGAGATGTTGTAGTAATAATTGAATAACACCGAATCCCTGGGAATCATGATGCTTAGTCCTTTGTTTAAAACCTGTATACCTCTTTGCTGATGTCCGCTAAGTATGGCCGATTTGCCCAGGTAATAATAAAGATTCAGATTGCTGGAGTCTTTGCTGTATGCCCGGCTTAAATGGTCGAAGGCGCTAATATAATCTTCATTTGCGAAATAGCAGGCGCCCAGGTAATAATTGGTCAGGAATGAACTGTCACCTTGTTGGTGCAAGCTATTCAGGCGGTAAATTGCTTTATTATACTCTTTGTTCATGCAATATCCAATACCGTTGTACTGATTAATAAGCTGATTGGTAGAGTCGGTTTGCATATACCGGTTGGTCGATTGAATCAAATCGGCATAATTCTCGGTTTGCATGCACAGTTTGGATAATTTCCCGAGTGTGTTGAAGTCTTCGGGATTTGATTTCATGCCTTTTTTATAATAATAAATGGCTGTATCCAACTTGGCAAGTTGTGCATAGCAATCGCCTACTAACGGAAACAAGACCGGCAGTGTGTCCTTATGCAAAATGGAACGAGCCAGCTGTATGGTTTGGGTCCAGTCTTTCAGCTTGTAGGTAATGTTCAGGTTGTTTAATTGTGCAAACCGGCTGTTTGGAGCCAACTGCAAAGCCATGAAGTAGTAAAACTTAGACTTTTTGTAGTTTCCCACTTGCTGGTAGCTATCCGCCAGCTCATTGATAACCTGGATGTTGGATACATCCTGCCTGGTAAGTTCCTCCAAAAGTGCTATCGCTTCGGCATACCGGGCAATATTCTTGAAACATTTAGCTTTCTGAAAATCCATTTCGGGTGATTTTTTCTCTTTCGAGATCAGCTTAATGGCTTGTTCGTAATCGTAATTCTTCAAAGCATTTTGGATAGCACTGTTTTGTGCCTGAAGACTGAACGAACAACAAAGCAATAATCCAATTAAAAGTTTTTTCATAGCGTTTGATTTAAAAAATACCGTGCCGATAGATTTACATCGACACGGCATTTATTGAGATTTATTTTTTCTTGGCGATCAGTTCATTTATTATCGTCCTTATCTTTTTATCTGTTGTCTCATTCCCATAACCATTTATTATATTCTTAATTACATGATTTTCATCAAGAATAAAGAACACTGGGAAGGATGCTATTTCATAATCTTTTAAAACAGTTTTAGTCGATTTTAGAAACTTGTAATTGATTTCATTCTTATTTTGGTAAAATTGCAATGCACGTAGATTATTTGCGCTGCATTCAATAGCTACGAAATCAAAATCCTTCTTATTATAGTCCGATGTCAGCTTGTTTAAGCATGGAATGGACATCCGGCAAGGGCCACAGCTCACACTCGTAAACTGAATCATTACAACTTTACTTTTTAGTGCATTTAACGACTGCGGTTTATTGTTTGTACCCATTAAAATCCAATCAGGTGCTTTTTTACCAATCCATTTATTTTCTTTTCGTTTTTGATTTTGTGCATCGCGGGGCACTATTCTATAATCCGGTTGGAAATAATCAGTCGCTTTGAAATCTTCAATTTTTATTTTGTTGAGACTGACATTGCTGACTGTTTCAATAGAGATATCGCCTGATTGTTCCCTACGGATCTTAAATGGCAAATCGGTTGATTTGTCAATCCAGATTTCGTATTTAGAAGTTGCGTCTCCAAAATTGTAAGGAGTTTTTTCCATATAATAAGCTTTGCCAAAAAACTCTACCTCTTGATCTTCAAAGATAGTTAGACAGCAATAAACATACTT
>DATFAW010000199.1:0-2555 GCA_035254165.1 Paludibacter sp. | reverse complement strand
TCAATAGTCCATATTGATGTTGGGCATTATCAAAAATACTGCTACTTGCAAGCGAATCTTTGTTCTGAAGATTTTTTCGAAGGTTAGCTTCCTTTTTCTGGAAACGTAAAAGCGATTTTCGAGAGAATTTATCCAGTACTTTTTCAACTGAACTATATTTATTTTCAACTACCTGCAACATTTTATCACTCAGATTTGCGAGTGATATTCGGGTACCTTTTACAGCACTATCTGCTTGACAGATTGCATCATTTGCATATAGCAATACACAAATATAGGATATTAGATAGTAAACAAATTTCACAGCAGCGTTGGTATATGAATACTTAATTAAGCTTATTAAGCTCAGGAGAAAAACAAATGTGAGAAAACTATTTAGAAAACAATACCGTTAAAACACCCAATTTTATTTTGCATAAATTTGATTTTAGTACTTGCTATATTTACTTGTTTGTCAATTCTGAAGTCCAAAATAGAGGTAGAATCAATCTCATTTTTCTCAAAAATGATGGAAACACGAAAAATGATGATTAACGTAAGAAATAGCAGGACAAACTGATTTTCGGTTATACCATTTCCGCGTAGAAGATCCAGATCCACTGGCATTTATGGATTATCAATACCCATCGCATACTATATCATTTGTCAATAAAATAGAATTGGGGCATAATGGATTGGCTAACGCATAAGTTCTTTGGAAAAAGAAACATGCTTTTCATCTCGATTTTGTTCGAGCAGAAAATCTAAGTATGCTGGTTTCATTGGCAAATACGACAAATTCTTGTGGGTGCTATAGCAGTAATTCAGGTTCCAAGAACACGTCGTAAGCAATCCGTCAAATTACATCTAACAAAGAGGTCAGATGAAATTTATCTATGCCGTATAAGACCTATCAGCACTCATTCATAATATCATATTACAAAAGTCAAATAAATAATCTAGGTTTTTACGGATAAATATATAAATATAAGTGAACTCACAAATATTATGCAAAGCCCCGCAATTACTAAAATCCGGCTAATTTGCTCTTGCTGTTTAACTTTAAGTTCTTTAATTATACTCAAGTAATTATTTCTTTCGAACTCCAGTTTCTCCTTGGATTGATCCAAACTCTTCTGCATTATCAGGCTCTTCCTTCGCAATTCACTCTTATAAGCTTCATCCACTCGGATCATCTTATCCAGGAACTCCCCAAAAGCTATGGGTGTTTGGAATGACAAATCGGCTAGTTTTTGTAAAAGTGGTTTATCCATTTCATGTCCGATAGCAGTAATAAAAGGTTGCCTTTTCTCAATAAGTATTCTACAAATATCTGGATCATCAAATAGTGATATAGAAGCACCACCACCCCGGGCTATGGCAAAGAAAGAATTTTCTAACACTAAACTCCTCTGCAAAAAGACACTCAGTTCCTTTTTAGATGACAAATTTACTCTTTCGAAAGTAATCTCATACCTATCGATATCACTAAGCTGGCTGATAATATCTTGGTCAATGATGGATTCTTTACCAGTGAGAATAAGTATTTTCGGTTTTTTATTATCCCTCAAAAGTCGCAATATCTCCACTTCAATATTAACAAATCCATTCACAAACCTTGATTTAAGCAATTCATAGTCTCCAAGCGAAATTTTTTGAATTTCATTTTCTCCCTTTTTCAGCCTATCCACAAAAAAAATAAGACCGATCTTAGAACTATCAAATAGCTGTGCTTTGCTAAAACAAAGATGTCCGGAAATCTGATAAAATCTCCCATCAGTAAACTGCATTCTATCTTCCTTCCTTATCTTTATTGTTATCTTCGCATCACCTGAGTTTGTCCTAAGCTCATCATAATAATAACCATGATATTCGTACTTTGCTGTTTCGAAATATACGCCTTCCACTAATACCCATTTATTAAGAAACTCAGATACCAGTGATGATGCAAACAAATCCAATAAGGTATCAGGCGAAAAAATGGTTTCCATAATAAATAAGCATTTGAAAATATAGTTTGCCTAGCGTTAATCCTATCTTATTGATTGAATCATAATAAGATGATCATGTTTTCTCATTGGTAAATTTGAAAAAAGTAACAATAGGATAACCATTTCGTGACGATTTTGCTTCCACACAATCCAATAAGTCACTCATATGTTTCGCTTGAAATGGAAAATTTCGAGGTATAGATAAAAAAGACTTAAAACAAAAAAGAAGCCCATGTAGAAACACAGGCCGGCAGATTTTTATCCAAAACCTGTTTATGAAAATTTGTACTACTCTTTATTTTCGCCATCCAATAGCAGCTTTAACCTCTGAAACCAATAACCCATCATAATGAATAACAACAATCAATGCATTTCCTACGTAGTAACCCAGGTTTTTTTATTCCAGAAACTGTCTCATCAGTGGTAATCAATTTTAGATCAAAGCAATAAAAGTCTTTCAACTATGTCACAACATTAAATATTACAATAGAGGTGCGTAATTACTCATTACCTTATTCATTGCAAATAGAAGAATAAAACTCAAAAAAAAATATGCCAAATGATAAATGATGTATAATTACTGAC
>DATFAW010000198.1:0-9409 GCA_035254165.1 Paludibacter sp. | reverse complement strand
AATCATTCACTAACGCAAATTTAAAATACGAACTATATGAAATTCATTGTTTCAAGCACCGACCTATTGAGCCATTTACAAGCCATCAGCCGTGTAATAAACAACAAGAACTCGCTCCCCATTTTAGATAACTTTTTGCTTCAATTGGAAGGTAAAACGCTTACTATGACTGCCTCCGACATTGAAACCACATTGATTACATCAATGGAAGTTGAAACTGCAGATGGTAGCGGGAAAGTTGCTGTTGCTTCGCGTTTGTTGCTTGATACTTTGCGTGAGTTTTCTGAACAGCCACTTACTTTTTCTATCAATGAATCGAATTTGGCAATGGTAATAACATCCGCCAATGGTTCATACAATTTTATTGGTCAGAATGGTGACGAGTACCCACGTATGCCTCAGTTACAAGACGATGCACGTTCGCTTTCATTGCCGGTTTCTACACTTGCCGCCGGAATTTCTAAAACATTGTTTTGTACCGCCGACGATGAATTACGTCCGGTTATGAATGGTGTGTTTTTTGACATTACAGCCGAAAGTTTGACTTTAGTAGCGACAGATGCCCATAAATTAGTACGTTATAAAACTTCATACACATCAGCTTCGGTAGAGGGCGAGGAAACGGTAAATTTCATTTTGCCGAAAAAACCAGCCACTATGCTCAAAAATATTTTACCGAAAGAAAGTGGCGAAGTTGAAATCCGTTTCGACAGTAAAAACGCACATTTCAAGTTGGCAAACTACACCATGATTTGCCGCCAGGTGGAAGGTCGTTATCCAAATTACAACGGGGTAATTCCAAAATCGAACCCATTCAAAATCATTATTGACCGGGTAACTTTGCTGAATACATTGAAACGCGTTTCGGTATTTGCAAACCAGGCCAGCAATTTGGTGAAACTTGCATTTGGAGGAAATCAAATTCACATTTCGGCTCAGGATATAGATTTTTCTATTTCGGCTGAGGAAACAATCAGTTGCCAATTTGATGCTGATCCAATTAAAATTGGGTTTAAATCATCATTCTTAATTGAGATTCTGGGTAATATCAATGCAACGGACATAATCTTTGAATTGTCAGACGCATCGCGCGCCGGATTGATTCTTCCTTTCGAGAACGAAGCAAACGAAGAAATCCTGATGTTGTTGATGCCAATGTTGCTCAACGACTAAGATAGAAACAAGAGTAAATAACCATGAATAAAGGCTGGGTATGCTCTGATAAATACAATTAAAGGTCTAAGGTCGAAAGTCTTTAGACCTTGATTTTTTTACATTAAATTATAAACAAGAACTATCTCAAGTTTTTAGACATTAAACTTGTGATCTTACAAGAAAAAATAATGAAACTCCAACTCAAAAATCCTATAGTCTTTTTTGACCTCGAAACAACCGGTACGAACATAGTTTCCGACCGGATAGTGGAAATTGCTTATCATAAAGTTTCACCTAATGGGCGAGAGGAAACAAAATCTATACGTATAAATCCTGAAATGCATATTCCGGAATCATCTTCGGCTATTCATGGCATTTATGACGCTGATGTGGCAGACTGTCCGACTTTCAAAGCTGTGGCAAAAGAAATTGTCCGGGATATTGAAGGTTGTGACCTGGCTGGTTACAACTCTAACCGATTCGACATTCCGTTGTTAGCCGAAGAATTGTTGCGTGCCGACATTGACATTGATTTAATGAAACGTAAATTTGTTGATGTACAAGTGGTGTTTCACAAAATGGAACAACGTACTTTGGGAGCAGCTTACAAATTTTACTGTGATAAAGATTTGATTGGCGCTCATGGGGCTGAAGCAGATACGTTGGCGACCTACGAAGTTCTTCAAGCTCAACTGGATCGTTATCCTGAATTAAAAAACGACATCGATTTTTTGTCGAAATTTACTACTCAAAGCAATAATGTTGACTTTGCCGGAAGAATTATTTACGATGATAAAGGAAACGAAATTATCAATTTTGGCAAGTACAAAGGTCAGAAAGTAGCTGATGTACTGAAAACCGACATGGGCTATTATGGATGGATGATGAGTAGTGATTTTTCATTACACACTAAAAAAGTATTAACGAACATCAAACTACGCAACTTCAATAAATAAGCAACAGAAGATATTTTCAAACACAAAATTTCGAAACAGGTTAGGTTTAACTTCTAAAAATGAACACGTTAATTAATTGTTTCTGGCACAATGATTGTTACATCACTTATTACTTCAAATAAAATTTCGTAGTAATATGAAAACTGTAAAAATTGTTTTGATTCTTTTTATTCTAACGCTGGGATTCCCGATTTATAGTCAGGACAATACTGTTTTACCTCAACGAACACCAGAACAAGAGGCTGTTAGACAAACAGAAAGACTTCAACAAGAGTTAAATTTAAATTCAGACCAGGCGAGGCAAATCTATGAAATAAATTTACGATATGCCCGCGAACGGCAGATTTCAAACAAACGAAGCGTAGGATTAGAACGCGCAAAGAACAAGAATATTGAAATCCAACAAGTTCTGAACCATGAACAAAACGATAGATTACAGAACAAACGTTACGAACGCACTTCAATAGAAAGACAAACAATAAATCGCAATCAACCTGTGAATTCGGCAGGGTTCAGATCTTCCTCTGATTTTCGTGCAAATCAGTCGGATCTGAATCTTAGGAACAATAATCGTCCGGTTAATCCAAATTTTCAAAATCGGAATCAGACTGACCAACAGACAAGAAGAAGTGCGGCTCCGACTTATCGTTCTACCCAGAATCAGAGCAATCCTTATCCTAACCGGAATTCGGGCAGTTCGACGAATTCACCAAGAAGATATGACAATTCGGCTCCGACAAACAATAATTATCCTTCAAGAACACAAGGATCTCCGGCAAACACGAGAAGAAGATCAGAACCTGCTTACACTCCCAATATGCCTTCAAGACAACAAGCTCCTACACCCGCTCCAGCTCCAACCAGACGGTCGGATGCACCTGTAAATACGAACAGAAACTAGTTTATGCCAAATCCGTATTTTAGCTTTAAGCAATTCACAGTCTTTCATGATAAATGCGCTATGAAAGTAGGCATTGATGGTGTTTTGCTAGGTGCATGGGCAAGCATTGAAAATGCAAATCAGATATTGGATATTGGCACAGGCACAGGCCTGATTGCCTTGATGATTGCGCAACGAAGCCTGGCAAAGGTAACAGGAATTGATATTGACCGCGATGCCGTTTTTCAGGCTAACGAAAATATTGAAAAATCACCCTGGCCGGCAAGGGTAGATGTTCAAGAATCTTCCTTACAGAAATTTGCTGCAACCTCTGCCCTACTCTTCGATTTGATCGTTTCCAATCCACCCTATTTCGTTAATTCATTGAAAGCTCCATCAGATAGCCGGACAACAGCCCGCCACACCAACTCGCTGACGCACGAAGAATTAATTGAAAATGCCATCAAACTACTCAATCCGGCAGGACGGATTTGTATTATTCTACCCACTAACGAAGGGTTGCAATGTATGGATTTTGCACAAAATAAAGGGTTGCATTGCACCAAACAAGTGACTGTTTTCCCTAAACCAACCGCTGTAGCAAAACGACTATTATTAGAGTTCAGCTTCATTTCCAGCCCCAAAGAAGTTTCTGAGCTAACTATTGAAGCCGAAGTACGCCACCATTATTCTCCTGAATTTACTGAGTTGGCAAAGGATTTTTATCTGAAATTGTAACAAGCACTATTGCTGACTAACGAACAAAAAAATATAGTAAATCAGTTCCAATCAGAACCAATTTACTATACTTATTTGTTTTTAAGCGCAGACTATAGCAACGCTTCCACTTTTGCTGTCAAAGCAGCTTTTTGTGTAGCTCCTACTTGTTTGTCAACCAATTGACCATCTTTAAAGAATAAAATAGTAGGAATGTTGCGAATGCCATATTCGTTAGGCGTATCCACATTGTTATCCACATCCATTTTGCCGATAACTACTTTTCCATCGTATTCTTTTGCCAATTCTTCTACTAACGGGCCAACCATGCGGCAAGGGCCACACCATTCTGCCCAAAAATCAATAACTACAGGTTTTCCACTATTGATAATTTCTTTGATGTTTTCATCTGTAAATTCTAATGCCATACTATTTAAGTTTTAAAATGTTTCGATTGTGATTGCAAGTTAAACAGCTATAAGCTGAAATTGTTTCTTTTTTTGATTGAAATATGCTTATTCAAAAAATCTATCAGTACCAAAGTCCGATTAATGCACCTGAAATTCAAGAATTTCTTCGTGTTGAGCTTGTTTTAGCGCATGGTAAACCTTTGTGTTTATCTGAATCCGGTGCTGACGCGAAAAGAGCATAATTTTATTTGGCGAAAGTTCATCCACCACCTGGATATATAGATTTACATTCCCTTTATTCTGCAAAGTTAGTTCATTTAATTCAACCGCAAAATCTTCAGTGAGCTGCTGCAACCTAATTGTCAGGGTTAAAGTATTGATTAATTTATCTTTTATATCCGAAAACACATCGATTTTCTGAATCTTCAACTCCAGCTCTTTTGGTATATCCGGATTGGTATTTTCTTGTTTTTTAAATTTATAATCAGCTCCCCGTTCTTGAACAATAGCACTGATAAACAAATACAAGTCTTTAATCATGTATTTGCCAAATTCGATATAATTCTTTCCAAACAACGCAAATTCAAAAGCGCCGGCATAATCTTCGAGGGTAAAAATACCATAAGGATTTCCTGCTTTTGAGGTTCCATGACGGAAATTGGTCACCATGCCGCCTATCTTCAGAGGTTTCCCTTGTAAAGCCGACAAATCTTTCAAATCTGTCGTGTTTGCGTTGCAAATATGGTTTATCTCAAATTCATACTCATCCAATGGATGCGCCGATAAGTACATGCCTATCAGGTCGCGTTCTTTATTCAATCGTTCCAGTGGCGACCACTCGGGTGCATACGGAATTTCGGGCTTGGTAATTTCTACCGCATCCATGCCGCCGAAAAGCGAGTTTTTAGTCATTGCCATATCCGTTTGGAATTTATTTCCATAACGAAGTATAGATTCCAGCACTTGTTCGCCTTTGCTGTTTTCGGCAACCAATTGCTCTCTTTTGATATCGGTAAAGCAATCAAATGCGCCTGATTGAGACAAGCTTTCCATGGCTCGTTTGTTACAAGCAGTGAGGTTTACACGTTCAATCAGATCGAACATGCTGGTATATTTTCCGTTTGCTTTTCGCTCGTTCACAATGGCCTCCACAGCTCCTTCGCCAACGCCCTTTATTCCACCCAGTCCAAAGCGAACATTACCTTCGGCATTAACGGTAAATGTAAGATCACTTTCATTTACATCAGGACCCATGACTTGCATTCCCAAGTTTTTACACTCGTCCATGAACTTACCAACCTCGGTAATGTCATCCTTGTTGCGCGTTAAGTTGGCAGCCATAAACTCTGCCGGATAATGCGCTTTCAGGTAAGCCGTTTGATAAGCAATCCACGAATAGCAGGTGGCGTGCGATTTGTTGAAAGCGTACTTCGCAAATTCAGCCCAGTCACTCCAGATTTGTTCCAATTTTGCTTTTGGACCAAAGCCATTCTTTTCGCAACCGTCCATGAATTTCACTTTCAGGGCTTCCATTTTGTCGACGAGTTTCTTACCCATCGCCTTACGAAGTTCGTCGGACTGACCACGGGTAAACCCGGCCAAATCGCGACTCAGGAGCATGACCTGTTCTTGATACACCGTGATGCCGTAGGTGTCCTTCAAACGTTTTTCCATGATCGGGAATGGATATTCAATCTTTTCGCGACCATGTTTACGGTTGACAAATTGCGGAATATACTGCATTGGACCCGGCCGGTACAAGGCATTCATCGCAATCAGATCTTCGAATTGGGTTGGTTGCAGGTTGATCAGGTGCTTCTGCATCCCGGCAGACTCAAACTGAAATGTACCTACGGTTAACCCTTTACTGAAAAGTTCGTATGTTTTACAATCATCAATCGGAATGGCGTCGATGTCCAAATCGATCCCTTTTGATTTTTTGATATTGGATAATGCTTCTTTGATAATGGACAAGGTTTTCAGTCCCAGGAAGTCCATCTTTATCAACCCGATTTCTTCAATAACAGATCCTTCGTACTGCGTCACCAACATTTCTTCGTTGGTTTCTTTATCCATAGCCGTACTCAGTGGAACCAGATTGGTCAAATCGGCGGCACCAATGATAACGCCACAAGCATGAACACCGGTTTGACGAACAGTTCCTTCCAACATCTCAGCATAACGCAGCGTGTTTGCCAGGTTCAAATCGGGCGAGTTACGGGCCACTTGCATTTCGGGAACATATCTCAGGCAATTGGCAATATTTACTTTCGGAGCTTTACCATCAGATCCTTCGGGAAATTTATCGGGAATAAGTTTCGTCAACCTGTCGGCTTCCGAAAGTGGTAACCGTTGCACACGCGCCACATCCTTGATAGACGATTTAGTGGCCATGGTACCATACGTGATAATATGCGCCACACGCTCTTTACCATATTTCTCAGTCACCCAGCGTAAAACCTGTCCACGTCCATCATCATCGAAGTCGATATCGATATCGGGCATGGAAATACGATCGGGATTCAGGAAACGCTCGAACAGCAAATCGTATTTCAGCGGATCAATATCGGTAATGCGTAAGCAATATGCTACCACCGAGCCGGCTGCCGATCCACGGCCGGGACCAACCGAAACGCCCATTCCGCGAGCTGCATTGATAAAGTCCTGCACAATGAGGAAGTAACCCGGGAAACCCATGGTCTTCATTACATGCAACTCGAAGTCAATACGCTCCATGGTTTCAGAATCGATATTCTCACCATAACGCTGTTTTGCTCCTATGAGTGTCAGTTCCCCCAAATAATCGGCTTCCAGTTTCACGCGCACCGCTTTTTCATATCCGCCAAGCCGGTCAAATCCGTCGCCAAACTCCTCACGAAGCATTTCTTCAGTAAATATGCTACGATAATTTTCTTCGGTACCAAAACTTTCGGGAATGGGGAAAACCGGCATCATAGCGTTGGAATCGATGTCGAAAAATTCTATCTTTTCGGCAATTTCCACCGTATTTTCGAGTGCCTCAGGTATGTCGGCAAAGATCAACCCCATTTGTTCCGGAGTTTTGAGCCATTCCTGTTTGGTGTAACGCATGCGGTTCGGATCGTCCAAATCCTTGCCGGTGCTCAGGCATATCAATCGTTCGTGCGCTTCGCCATGTTCCTCTTCCACGAAGTGAACATCGTTGGTAGCCACGATTTTTGTGTTGGTTTTACGCGCCAGGTTTACCAACTCTTCATTCTGACGCATTTGTTTTTCGTAAGTAGAGTAATCGGCGTTCGGTTTGTCTGTTTTATGGCGTTGCAACTCGATGTAAAAGTCATCACCAAACACGCGCTTGTACCACATGATGGATTTTTCAGCTTCTTCCAGATTGCCACTTTCTACTTTTTTATGAATTTCACCACCCAAACAGGCCGACGAAGCTATCAACCCTTCGCTGTATTTCTCGAGTATTTCGTGGTCGATACGCGGACGGTAATACATACCTTCAATCCACGACATCGACACAAGCTTACACAAGTTATGATACCCTACTTTATTTTTAGCAAGCAGCACAAGGTGATAGCCACTGCGGTCTTCCGTGCCATCTTTAGACAAACGCCCACGCTTAGCCACATAGGCTTCGACACCGATAATCGGTTTGAAAAATTTATGCTTGGCTTCCTCTATCTCTTTCAGCAGGTCGGCTTTTTGGTCTTCCGAGAGCCCTTCTGCTTTAAGTTGCTTTTGCAGGTCGGAGATTTGACCTTTTACCTTGCCGTTTTTCTTTTTGGTATAATTGAAAAGCTCCTTGATTCCAAACATGTTTCCATGGTCGGTTAGCGCCACTGCATGCATTCCGCTTTTGGAAGCTTTGTCCACTAAACCGGAAATGGTAGACATACCATCCAATACCGAATAGTGAGAGTGAACGTGAAGATGAACAAAGGAACTCATGTTAAGTGACTGTTTATATGGTTGCTTCAATCCCCGACAGGGTTTTGAATTTTGGTTGATAAAGATACAGTAAATTTTGAAAGGAGCTAAAAGATTATTCGTGAAGTTATCCACAATTTTCCTAAAAGTCCGAAGGAAACTCACTGAAATTACCGAGACAAAGGAGGTTAGAGAACTGAAATAAATTCGAAAAACGCCTAATTTACGTAACAAGTAGCGGGGCAAATACCCTTGGCAAAAACCGTAATTGCCATAAACGAATCACGTCCTGGCAAATACGAAAAACGTATCTATCAGGACGTGAAGTGTATTATAATAAGATACGCTTATGCCATTTTGTAAATAAAGGCATTGATGTTCATCCCTGCACCTACGGAGGCAAAAACCAGGACGTCGCCTTTCTTTATGCGGTGACCATTCAACTTTTCTTTCAGGATAAGATCCAACAATGTTGGTAATGTTGCTACCGATGTATTGCCCAATTCATGAACTGTCATAGGCATCACGTTTTCAGGAGCCTCATCAATGCCATAAAGTGTATAAAGACGTTTCAACATAGCATCGTCCATTTTCCCATTAGCTTGATGAATCAACACTTTGCTGACTTCGCCAATCGGCATATTAATTTTATCAAGACAAGCTTTTATAGCCGGAGGCACTGTTTCTAGTGCATATTGATATAGCCTGCGTCCGTTCATCTTTAAGAACAGGTCGTTGGGTTTTTCATATTCAGGGTTGTACGAGGGCCCCATGTGCAGCAACCCGGCATGTGCAAATGTATCTGAGCGTGTTTTATGCGTCAGGATTCCAATAGGAGTTGTACTTTCTTTGGCTTCAAGCACCACAGCACCGGCACCATCGGCATATAGCATGCAATCCCGGTCGTGCGGATCACTGATTCTTGACAGAACTTCTGCTCCAATTACCAAAATCTTTTTAGCATCACCCGATTTAATATAATAATCGGCCTGAATTACGCCTTGCACCCAACCCGGGCAGCCAAAAGTCAAATCGTAAGCAATTGTTTCAGGATTTTTAATTCCCAGTTTGTACTTCACCTTCGAGGCCATTGCCGGTACATGATCAGAGGCACGGTTATCCACTTTGGTGTCGCCAAAATTATTAGCGACAATAATGTAGTCTAATTCTTCTTTGTCAATTCCAGCCGACTTAATAGCTTCCTCGGCAGCAAAAAATGCCAAATCAGAAGTGGTCATGTCATCCGTGATGTAGCGTCTTTCGGCAATAGTTGTTATTTCCAGAAATTTGTCTGCAATTTCCTGATTGGACTTATCTATTTTAGTTCCGTTTGTTTCAAGAAACTCATTATTAAGAAAATAATCGTTTTTAATTAT
>DATFAW010000197.1:0-7834 GCA_035254165.1 Paludibacter sp. | reverse complement strand
TTTCTCTCTCTTTTAATATAATAGTTTATATTCCGTCAAACTTTCCGCAAGCTATCAATGTTAGCATTTTACAGTACAGAATTCTATTTTAAAGAACCACTTTACTAATTTCTAAACACATGAAAATAGTTATTTTCGGTGCTAACGGTAAAACTGGTGCTCAACTATTGGAACAAGCGTTGGCAAAGGGTGATAAAGTAATAGCGTACGTTCGCAGAGCCGGATCAGTTTTGACTGAGCACCCAAACCTGAAAGTGATTGTAGGTAATCTGGACGAAACGCTTAAGTTGACTGACGCTATTTCGGGGGCAGGTGCTTGTATTTCGGCACTTGGAGGAAGTTCGCTCACACAGCGGTCTCCTGAAATTGTTAGAGGTATTGACAATATTATATCTATAATGGAACAGGAACTTGTTCATCGTTTGATCTATCTATCCAGTTTAGGTGCTGGCGAAAGCCGCTTCATGTTTCCGCAACCATTCCGATTTTTGTTGATAAACTTGTTACGTGCACCACTTGCCGACCACAATGCCAATGAACAGCGCATTGTCAAAAGCAAACTCATATGGACTATTGTGAGACCAGGAGCACTAACCAACGGATTGCACACCAGGGAGTTCAAACATGGAAGCGGAATTACCAAACTCAAAGGAACTGCAAGCATTTCGCGAGCCAATGTAGCCTCGTTTATACTGGAACAATTATCTAAAGAAACTTACGTAAAAAAAACTGCATGGCTTTATGAATAATCGTTTCAACAATATTATTTGAACAGAGAATTACACCTGTAGTTCCCTGTTTTTATTTTAAGCCGATGTTATATTAAGGCAAATGACTATTTTTGTTGCAACTAAAAAAAACTTTTGTGATAGAAGATAAACTTTTCGACCGCGTTGATTTCACTGTCAACAATCTCCCGAGAGATGAATATGAGAACTGCATGTTTGTGAATTGCAACTTTTACAGTGGTGACTTATTGAACGTAACGTTTCGCGAATGCAGTTTTGATAGTTGCGACTTTAGTTTGGCCAGCCTGAAAAACACGGCGTTGAATGACATTCATTTTATTGGCTGCAAGCTGGTAGGTGTGCAGTTCGACGATTGCAATCCGTTTTTGTTTTCAGTCGATTTTGAAAATTGTGTGCTGAAACTGGCGGTATTCTACAAAGTAAAACTAAAAAAGACCCGCTTCAAAAGCTGCAACCTGCAAGAAACCGACTTCACTGAAGCCGACCTGACTTCGGCCGTTTTTGACAACTGCGACATGCAACGGGCTATCTTTCAAAAAACAATACTTGAGAAAGCCGATTTGCGAACGTCCTTCCATTATTCTATCGACCCGGAAATGAACCGGATTAAAAAAGCCCGCTTTTCCAGAATGGGAATTGCAGGCTTATTGGATAAGTACAATATTGAGATTGAATAAGTCTATGGCGACTTACTCCTTCCTCAAATCCTTCGCTCCCAACACTTCTGTGGAAACTTCATTCATCCAACCTGCTCGTTGAAAAACGCCGGTTTGCACCTTGATAAAACGAATGCTGGGTAGCTCTACCGAATGACCCAGCGAATCTACAGCATTGGAAATATCAAAACTATTCGCGCCAAGGGTAGAATCGTAATCTACTCCGGTTACATTTTTGGCATAACCTTTCGTAAATCTTGTACGTGGAACAAACCATCTACCCGTTGCATCTTGGTCGAAAGCATCAGGCAATCGTGTGCCTGTAAAAGTAACAGTGTCTTTTTTTGTAGCCGACCACCACCAACCGGCAGTGTATTTTGAACCCGAACCGGAAACTAACTCACCTCGATTTCCGTTACTATCCAGCCATGCTATATTTGTTGAGTC
This sequence comes from Paludibacter sp., assembly GCA_035254165.1. Lineage (GTDB taxonomy): Bacteria > Bacteroidota > Bacteroidia > Bacteroidales > Paludibacteraceae > Paludibacter. The sequence continues at coordinate 5,982 of DATFAW010000197.1, read as the reverse complement.
ATCATCATTCCGGTAGTATGTCACCCAATAATTATGTAACGAGTTTTTATACTGGTTTCCTTTTAGTTCGTACCAGGTATCATTTGGTTTTCCATCGTTATTTTTATCACTCATCACATACACAACACCTGGTTCGGACCAGTCGCCTTTCAGAGAGAAAATTTCAAAATCAACATCTTCACCATTCTCTACATTGTGATCAAAGCCGGCAATCACATATCCGCCAAAACCGCCCAAATGCAAACAACCTTTATCAACTGAAGGTACGCCAATGAAGTTGGCTACATCAGTCTTTTTCACCAGTGCCGACTCTTGTCCGGGAGCATACACATAATCGAATACTTTGGTAACGTAAGCAGAGGATGCCGGTTCGTAACGACTGCATGAAACCAGAAAACCCGAAAAGATCAAAAGTAATCTTAATCTGCCGATTAGCAGGGAGATTGTCTTTTTATTGAACATATATTTTCCCATTTTTTTATATAGCGAAACAAAGTTAGTATTTTTTTTTGAAACCATTTATTGGCAAGTGAAATTAAGAACATTCGAGATAAAACAAGACCGAAACAGGCTATAAATTGAAGCAAATTATCCGGGATTCTGGAAAAACTATTACACACCCGCAAAAACAACCCGTCCGAAGAGTCGGACAAGGCAAAACAGGCTTCAAACAAGCATTCAAAAAAATATTTCCAAAATATTTCATGCCGACAAATCCAAATGATAGACTTGTTGCGTCTAACTATAAAAAAACATCGATAATCGATGTAATGAATTCCTTCTTTTTGAGTCAATACTAGTAAAGGACTCAAATAACCGGGAAATTTATTCATCTGAATTTCGAAAATAAATCAAATAAATCAAATTATATGAAACCTTCAAAGAACTTACATTTCAACCGAGTGCTGGCTTTGTTTTGTCTTGCATTAATTTCTGGTATGCTTTTCGCAGAACCTTCGGGCATAATTAAGGGCCGGGTAACCGACAGTAATAACCAGCCTATCGAATTTGCCACAGCTGCTCTGATAAACTACAAAACCAACAAACTGGAAAAAGGCCAGGTGAGCAACAACAAAGGCGAATTTGTGATAACCAAAGTAAATCCGGGCGAATACATACTTGCCATTACAATGACAGGTTATGCAAAAACCGAAACCGAAAAAATATCAATTAATCAGAAAAATCCGGTCGTAGAAAAAGTGGTGGTTCTAAAAGAATCAGCTCGCCAGCTTGCCAATGTGGAAGTGGTATCCAAAAAGAAATTTATCGAACAATCGGTAGATAAAATGATTGTCAATCCCGATGCATCAATTACAACTGCATCGGAAAATGTGTACGAAATTCTCAAGAAACTTCCCGGCGTTACCGTCGACAATAGCGACAACATCAGCCTGAAAGGGAAACAAAACGTAAAAGTATTGATCGACGAAAAACCCACTTATGTGTCGGCCAGCCAGTTGGCAGCCATGCTCAAAGGTATGCAGGGTAAAAACATTGACCGTATCGAGATTATCGAAAACCCATCGGCCCGCTACGATGCCGAAGGAAACTCGGGCATCATCAATATCAAAACCAAACATAACAAAGCTCCAGGATTCAACGGAAGTACCTTTGCCGGCGCCGAAATTGCCAGCAAGTTCGGTTGGAATGGTGGTTTGGATTTGAACATGAACTACGGGAAATTCAATGTATACGGAAATTATTCCTTATACAATTGGGCAGGACCGAATGGTATGACAGCAACTCGTAATTTTACAAGTGCCGGCCTGGAAGGTGCTTACCAATTAATCGGTGCCGATGGACATTCTAAGGGACAGGCACATAACTACAAAATGGGAGCTGATTACTTTATCAAAAAGAATCATGTAGTAAGTGTTATGTTTCGTGGAAGCACTGGGCACAATGATTTTAACAACAATGGTACAACTTCGTTTGCCGACAAATATATGCACATCGATTCAACATTAATTTCCAAGTCTACTTCCAACGATCGTTGGAAAAACCAAACCTACAATGCCAATTACAAATGGGATATAGATAGTACCGGACAATCGCTTTCGGCCGATTTTGATTACGCCTGGTTCGATTACCATAATCCGAACACTCAGGATGGTGCTTTCTATAATAGCGCGGGCAATAACCTGAATCATAATGTTGCAGTGAACACCTTGCAGGGCAGCAATATCAATATCTACACAGCAAAAGTGGATTATGTGCTTCCTATCAGTAAGAAAATCAATTTTGAAGCAGGTTTGAAAACGAGTTTTGTAAACACAGACAGCAAAATGGACATGACCGGCTATTTAGTACAGAACGATCATTTTATTTACAAAGAGGATATTCAGGCAGCGTATGTAAACGGACGGGCACAATTCAACAAAACTACACTGCAATTAGGCTTGCGACTCGAAAATACGATATCGAAAGGAACTTCGGTTGCAACCAACCAGGTTAACGACACCAGCTATCTGAAAATCTTTCCTTCGTTCTTTGTACAACAAGATTTGAATGCCAATAACAACATCAACTTTAAGTACAGTTACCGCATTGGGCGCCCTAACTACGACATGCTTAATCCGTTCAAATGGATGATAGACCTGTATACTTACAATGTGGGAAATCCAAATTTGAAACCGCAGTTTACACATTCGTTGGGATTAAGCCATAGTTTCAAAAACGCTCTGATTACAAGCTTTGGTTATAATTATTCCAGTGGCATTTTCACGGAAATAATCAGACAAAACGATGCCACTAAATCTATTTATCAAACGAATGAGAACCTGAACAATTCCATCGATTTCAATGCATCGGAAACAGTCCAGTTGCAACCTGCCAAATGGTGGCGGCTAAATGGAACCGTTACCGGAATGTATAAAGAAATTCAGTTTAATTCAAATACAGGTTCCAAAATAAGCCGTTGGAGTTTTAATGGCAATATGAGCAATAATTTTTCGCTGCCATACAAGCTTGAAATGGAAGTAACCGGACGTTATAGTTCTGAGCAATTAATCAGCAACATCATTGTTCGGCCCCGTTACACCATTGACCTGGGTATACAACGAAAAGTATTCAAAGACAAAGGAACTATAAAAGTAGCCGTTAGCGATATTTTCGACACCGGAAGAGGCAGTGCTTATGCTAAATACGACAATGTTGATATTGATGTAAAGAATCGCTACGATTCACGCCGCCTACAAATTTCGTTCAACTATAATTTTGGAAAATCGGAATTTAAAACCCGTGGAAACCGCTCTACCGCTTCGAGCGAAGAACAGAGCCGGAGTGCAAAATAAGATATCTTACGCTGATCTTTGCAGAGAAAGAAAACATCTGCGAAGATCAGCGAATCGGCAGGAAACAAAATAGAATTAGAAAGAGGTACGATATTGAGGTTTTATGCATAAATTTTCTTTATTTTGCACAACGTTTTATCAACACCACACTTATGTCAAAACCAACATTCGCCCTCTTTCTGTTTTTGATTTATTGTTCTTCATCTTTTGCTCAACAATATTCAGATTATTTCACCAACAAAGCTTGTCGAATTGATTTTCATCTGAGTGGAAATGCAAACTCTACAGTTGCCAGTCTCAGTAAAATTATTCAGGAACCATTTTGGGGTGGGCGCCATCTCCATCTTACTGATGATATGAATTTAGGCGAGTACCGTTTTCAGGTATTGGATAGTGCGAGTAACAGCCTGATTTACGCCGACGGTTTCAGTACGCTTTATTTCGAATGGCAATCTACCCCCGAAGCGTCATTGGTCAATAAAAGTTTTGAACAATCCGTTCAGTTTCCATACCCGCAAAAAGCGGTTAAAGTAGTTATAGAAAGACGCTTAGACTTCGACAAGTGGGAAAAACTGACTCAATTTGGTATCTCGCCCGACGATAAACTCATTCGCAGAACAAAACCAACAGAAGTCCCGATAAAAGTAATTTGCAAAAATGCCTCGCCCGAAAAAGCAATTGACATTGCCGTTATTGCCGAAGGCTACACTGACAAACAACGTGATAAGTTTTTTCTTGACGCACAAAAGTTAGCAGAAAACTTGTTTACCCACGAACCATTCGCTAAGTACAAATCGAGAATTAACGTCTACGCCATTGCCGCCGTATCGATAGACACCGGCGTATCAAAACCGCAAGACGACAATTGGAGAAATTCAGCACTCGGATCACATTATTACACATTCTACTCCGACCGTTATTTAACTACACCAAATGTATTTACCGTGCACGATTATGCCGCTTTAGTACCTTACGATGCCATTTATATTTTGGCAAATACCAAAACTTATGGTGGTGGAGGAATTTACAACTTTTACACCCTGGCTTCGGCCGACAGTAAACGCGCGCAAACCGAAGTTACGGTACATGAATTCGGACATTCGTTTGCAGGATTGGCTGATGAGTATTTCTACGATAGCGATGCTTTGACCGGAATGTACAACACCAAAATTGAGCCTTGGGAACCCAATATCAGCTCGCTGGTGAAATTCGATACCAAATGGAAAAATGATTTACCTGAAGGCACTGTCATTCCCACTCCGCTAACCAAAGAGAATAAAGAGAAAATAGGTGTTTTCGAAGGAGGAGGTTATTTGAAAAAAGGCATTTATCGTCCTTATTTCGATTGTCGTATGCGCACAAATACAGCCAAAGGGTTTTGTCCTGTTTGTCTGAAAGCAGTGGAAAAAAGGATTTTGTTTTTGACGGAGTAAAGAGGTTGATTGGTTGATTAGTTGATTAATTAGTTGATTAATTAGTTGATTAAGTTCTGAGGCTTACTTACCAGCCAGTCAACTTAATCAACTAATTAACCAATCACTTAATAGTAACCATCGTTGCCCCAAAGCCATATTCCCGGAATGAAGCATCCTGGAAATAATACGTTTTGTAACGAGTTTTGAGTAGCTTTTCTATTTCTTTGCGAAGCACGCCTTCGCCTTTACCGTGGATAAAGACGATTTTCTGTCCTTTGCGGTTTTTATTTTCATCCAGCACTTCGTGAAACTTATCCAACTGGCATTGAAGCATAGCAGCATTCGACAGTCCTGCTGTAGTATCCAACAATTCGTTGATATGTAAATCTACCTCAATGATTTCAGATACCGATGGGCGATTCACTATTCTTGGCCGGCCGCTTGTTGGTTCTTCTTTCTGAAACATGGCTTGCTTAATTTCTTCGGGCGAAATATCAGCCATTTTTTGATTCTCAACTTCTTTTTCTTTTTCCGAAACAATGTCAATCATCATGGCCGGTTCGTCGAAATAATCATTGGTTGTAAAGCTATGCAGTTTATAGAATTTCACCGCATTGATTTTCAGATTAGCATCCACCAGCGCTTGCGGTGTATAGCTTTTCCCCTTTTTGAATGGCAATAACTGAACCCGCAACCGTTCCCAGGCACTCAATTCTTCTTTGCCGATTTCAGCAAGTTGTTCTTGCGTATTAGGCTCAATAAGTCCGTTAGCAACACTTTGCCAAACGCCATTTTCGCCGTTGATAATATTGTAACTCAAATAATAATTGCTGTCGTTCACCAGATAACATTCGTACGCGGTGGTCTGCAATTGTTTGATGTCTATCGGAAAGAATGCCAGCAATGCTTTCAAGGTTTCACCTTCGGGAGTTTCGATGATAGGCTCCGGTATTCGCACTTCAGGTTTCGCATTCTGTGTTTCCGGTTCTACAGTTTGCGCTACAGTTGAAGTTGCTTTTGTTTTAAAATCTTTTACCGGGAAATTGGTCTTTTCATTTATAGCGGCTATCACCACGCATTCGCGTTCCAGCACCGGAATTTCAAACCCATCGGCATCTTCCACAAATACCATTTTCTTAGCTTCGTCCACCCGGGTTACTATTCCTCCGCCCACTGCGTTCAGAAAACGCACATTATCTCCTCGTTTTATCATTGTCGAATTGTTTTATCGTTGAATTTATGCAAAGGTAAACAATTTCGGGTATTCTTCTGTT
>DATFAW010000196.1:0-7198 GCA_035254165.1 Paludibacter sp. | reverse complement strand
AGCCAAGAAAAGAGTCGTTAAAGTAGACGGTGTAGGTCAATTGCACGTACATTCATCATTTAACAACATTATTGTTACTCTTACAAACAACGATGGTCAAGTTATTTCTTGGTCTTCAGCAGGTAAGATGGGATTCCGTGGCTCAAAGAAAAACACTCCTTATGCTGCTCAAATGGCTGCTCAGGATTGCTCGAAAATTGCATTGGACTTAGGTTTAAGAAAAGTAAAAGCCTACGTGAAAGGACCAGGTAACGGTCGTGAATCAGCTATTCGTACTATTCATGGTGCTGGTATCGAAGTAACCGAAATTGTAGACGTTACACCACTTCCACACAATGGTTGTCGTCCTCCTAAACGTCGTAGAGTGTAATTCGTAATCGGGTTTCCCCGGCAGTCGAATAGGTGAAATTAAAAAAAATGATTGCAATTAAACCTCTCTGCAATCGCGGCTGTGTTAAGTTTCGACCAATTTGTGTACGTGGAACGCATAAACAATTTTAAAATTAAATAATAAAAAATGGCAAGATATATTGGACCAAAGTCAAGAATAGCTCGTAAATTTGGTGAAGCTATTTTCGGACCAGATAAAGTGTTGGCTAAAAAGAATTATCCTCCAGGACAACATGGACAAGGACGTCGTAAAAAAACGTCAGAATACGGTATTCAGTTACGTGAAAAACAAAAAGCCAAATATACTTATGGTGTATTGGAAAAACAATTCCGTAACATGTACGAAAAAGCTCAACGTACCAAAGGTGTTACCGGTGAAGTATTGTTGCAATTGTTGGAATCACGTTTGGATAACATCGTGTATCGTTTAGGATTTGCTCCTACACGTTCAGGTGCTCGTCAATTGGTAAGCCACAAACACATTACCGTTGATGGTAAAGTGGTAAACATTGCTTCTTATCACGTTCGTGCCGGTCAAGTTATTGCTGTACGCGAAAAAGACAAATCAATGGAAGTTATTGCAGCTTCATTGAATGGCTTTAACCATAGCAAATATCCTTGGATTGAATGGAATGCTGCTTCTTTATCAGGTGTTTATTTACACATACCTGAACGTGAAGATATTCCTGAAAATATCAAAGAACAATTAATCGTTGAGTTGTACTCTAAATAATAAGTGAAACCATGGCTATATTAGCATTTCAAAAGCCTGAAAAGGTAATCATGTTGGAAGCTGACGCTTTTCAAGGAAAGTTTGAATTTCGTCCGTTGGAACCCGGTTACGGTATTACAATAGGTAATGCTTTACGCCGTATCCTGTTGTCTTCACTGGAAGGTTTCGCTATTACTTCTATTAAAATTGAAGGAGTAGAGCACGAGTATTCAACAATTCCAGGAGTAATTGATGATGTTACTAACATTATTTTGAATTTGAAACAAGTACGTTTCAAACAAATAGTGGAAGATATCGAAAACGAGAAAGTAACCATCAATGTTTCAGGAACAACTTCATTCAAAGCTGGTGATATAGGTAAATATTTTACCGGATTTGAAGTTTTGAATCCAAAATTAGTTATTTGTGAACTTGATCCTTCTGCTAGTTTCCAGATTGATATCACAGTGAATAAAGGTCGTGGTTACGCACCTTCGGAAGAAAACAAGACTCCTAATCAGGAGATTGGTGTTATTCCGATCGATGCTATTTTTACACCTATTCGTAATGTGAAGTATGCTATCGAAAACTACCGTGTAGAACAAGTAACAGATTATGAAAAATTGGTGTTGGAAATCACTACCGATGGTTCTATTCATCCGAAAGAAGCCTTGAAAGAATCAGCTAAAATTTTGATTCACCACTTTATGTTGTTCTCTGACGAAAAAATTTCGTTGGAAGTAGCTGAAGGCGAAGGAAGCGACGAGTTTGATGAAGAAATCCTGCACATGCGTCAATTGCTGAAAACAAAATTGACTGATCTCGAACTTTCTGTTCGTGCTCTCAATTGTTTGAAAGCAGCCGATGTGGATACATTGGGACAATTGGCCGGTTATCACAAACATGATTTACTGAAGTTCCGTAATTTCGGTAAAAAATCGCTCACTGAGTTAGAAGAAAAATTAGAAAGCTTAAATCTGTCCTTCGGAATGGATATAGCCAAATATAAATTAGATAAAGAGTAAAGAGATGAGACATAATAAAAAATTCAACCACTTAGGCCGTACAACATCTCACAGAAAGGCAATGTTGTCTAATATGGCTTCTTCTCTTATTCAGCATAAGAGAATTGCTACTACACTGGCTAAAGCGAAAGCTTTGCAAGTTTATGTAGAACCACTTTTGACAAAATCGAAAGAAGATACCACTCACTCACGTCGTATGGTATTCAGTCACTTGCAAAACAAAGAAATGGTAACTGAACTATTTCAAAATGTATCTGTGAAAATCGCTAACCGTCCAGGAGGTTATACCCGTATTTTACGTACAGGTTTCCGTTTGGGTGATAATGCCGAAATGTGTATTATCGAACTAGTAGATTACAACGAAAACATGTTGAAAGAAAAGGCTACTAAAAAAGCTGCACGTACTCGTCGTTCTACAGTAGCAAAAAAAGCTGAAGCTGCCGTTGAGGCTCCTGCAGCAGCTGAAGAAACTCCAGCAACAGCAGAGTAATTCAAAATAAAATACTTTTTTTGTATTGAGAAAAGGAATAAGCTTAGGCTTGTTCCTTTTTTTTATGATGTAATGCTTTCTTTAGATTTAGATTGATTTGTTTTGTGAAATGCACATTTATAAATAATCTGTGCGTTTTTTGCAATAAAATGCACAGTTGTCAAATAATTGTGTAATTTTGCACCGCTAAAAAATATGTTTTTTAAAGTGTAAAATTACTCGGCTTAAAGACACTTCCATTTGCAATAACTAATAAAATTATTTATAAGGAAATATTTATTCATCACTTTTTTATCTTTATCTGTAAGTTCGGTATTTGCCGGAGGCTTATTGACTAATACGAATCAGAGTGCTCACTTTTTACGTAACCCGGCACTGGATGCCACTACAGAGATTGATGGTGTTTATACCAACCCTGCAGGTTTGATTTTCTTGTCAGACGGCTTTCATTTATCGCTGACTAATCAGAGTGTGTATCAGACCCGGACTATTATGTCTACTTTTGCTCCATTTGCTCCAACAAATGGTGGTGATCCAACAAAAACGTTTGTAGGGAGTGCTTCTGTGCCTCTAGTTCCTAGTTTTCAGTTTGCATATAAAAAAGATCGTTATACTATCTCGGCAGGTTTTGCAATTACCGGAGGAGGTGGAAAAGCTGTTTTTAATCAGGGATTGCCATCATTTGAAGCTCCAATCTCCATGATACCGCTTTCGCTTACTGCAAAAGGAGTGAACACATCTAATTACTCGGTTGATAGTTACATGGAAGGGAAACAGTTTATTTTCGGTTTTCAGATTAATGGCTCGTATAAGATAAATGATGCGCTGTCGGCTGCTTTGGGTATAAGACTTAACGCAGTAAGCAATTCTTACGTGGGTCATCTGAAAGATATTCAGATTAATCCACAACATCCGGTTTTAAATCCAAGTGGAGGTATGATGTCTGCAACTACTTTTTTTACCAATGCAGCTACTTCTGCTATAGGGGCTTCGAGTTCCCTGGCGCCAATTGTTGCAGCTGGTTACGGTACTACAACTATGTCAAATCTGGTCAGTGCAGGAGTAATTACTGCAACCCAGTTGGCTCAATTGAGTGCTGGTTTGGGAGCAAACGTTTCGTCGCTTCCAGTTTCGCAAGTTCAATCTTTATATAATACTGCTGCAGCTACCTATACTGCCAGTGCAAAAGCAACTGCTGATAAACAATTGGATTGTACGCAATCAGGTTGGGGTGTAACTCCTATTATCAGTCTCGATTATCATTTTAATGGTTTGAACCTAGCTGCGAAATATGAATTTAAGAGTACGCTGAATGTTCAAAACAATACGGTTATTGACGATACCGGTTTATACGCCGACGGAGTAAATACTCCTCATGATATTCCTGCCTTATTGACTTTGGGTGCAGAATATGAACTGACTAAACAATGGAAAGTATCAGGCGGATATCATCACTTTTTCGATTCGGATGCCAAAATGGCTAACAATAAACAACAATATATCAATGGTGGTGTAAACGAATATCTGTTAGGTTCGGAATATAAAATTAGTGATATGTTCCTGATTAGTGCAGGCGGACAGATTACGCGTACGGGTGTTACCGATGCTTATCAGACCGATATGAGTTATAGCCTGAATTCACACACAATAGGGTTTGGTGGTGCAATAAATATTACTCCTGATTTGCGTCTCAACTTGTCTTATTTCTTCACAAACTATGATAAATGGACAAAAGCGACTGCAAATTACAATGGTACTACCCTTGCCGGAACTGATGTCTACGATCGTACCAACAAAGTATTTGGTATCGGGGTGGAATATAAGTTCTGATTCCACTGTTTGATATGCAACTGCTCTAAGGCTATATTTTGAAGAAAGAGGAATAAATCAATGTTTATTCCTCTTTCTTCATCTAAATTTGCTTGGTGCGTTTGAAGCGATACTACGAAACGGGCTGGAACTGTTGTCTAATTAGAATTGGAGCCGATTTTTATCCTTTCATCACTACAAGATGCTTGATAAAGCAGCCGCTATGTTGGCAACGCACTGCGGTAAATCCTAACTTTATATTATGAATTGCTAATTGTTTGCAGATTCGAATCAAATTATTTACTTTTGCTAAAAACTAAAGTATGGCAGCATTTAAACGCATTTTGTTGAAATTGAGTGGTGAATCGCTGATGGGCGAGAAGCAATACGGCATAGATGAGAAACGATTGAGTGAATATGCTTCTCAAATTAACGAAATAGTTGGTTTGGGAGTGCAAGTTGGTATCGTAATTGGCGGTGGAAATATCTTTCGTGGATTAAGTGGTACGTCAAAAGGTTTCGACCGCGTACAAGGCGATCAAATGGGTATGCTGGCTACCGTTATCAATAGCCTGGCTTTAAATTCTGCCTTGCAAGCCGTAGGGGTGAAATCGCGCGTGCTGACTGCTATCCGCATGGAACCTATTGGCGAGTTTTACAGTAAACAGAAAGCCATTGCCAGCTTGGAACAAGGTGAAGTGGTGATTCTTTCGGCTGGAACTGGTAATCCGTTTTTTACAACAGACACAGGTTCTTCGCTTCGTGCTATCGAAATTGAAGCTGATGTTATGCTGAAAGGAACACGTGTTGATGGAATTTATACTGCCGATCCGGAAAAAGATAAGACAGCTACCAAGTTTGAAGAGATTACGTACGACGAAATTTATAATCGCAACCTCAAAGTGATGGATTTAACTGCCACTACTATGTGCAAAGAAAACAATATGCCGATTTATGTATTTGATATGGATACGGTCGGTAACCTGAAGAAGGTGATGTTGGGCGAAAAAATAGGAACTCTGGTAAGAAATTAAAACCCCCGACCCCTAAAGGGGAGGAAAATATCAATAGAACGAAAAATCTTTTAAACAACAATCTCTTGTTCCCCTTTAGGGGCTAGGGGTAAAAATATAGATATATTATGCAAGACATTAAACCAATTCTGAAACATGCCGAGGATAACATGGAAGCAACTGTGTTGTTTTTGGACGAAGCATTGGCGCATATCCGTGCAGGTAAAGCTAATCCGCGCATTTTGGATGGCGTAAGAGTCGATTATTATGGTCAAAATGTGCCAATATCAAGCGTAGCAACCATTACAACGCCGGATGCAAAAACAATTACCATTCAGCCTTGGGAAAAAGCGTTGATTTCAATTATCGAAAAAGCGATTTTGAATTCAGATGTTGGTATTACGCCAATGAACAATGGAGAAACGATCCGCTTGGGTATTCCGCCTCTTACTGAAGATCGTCGCCGTCAGCTAGCCAAACAATCGAAAGCAGAATGTGAAGACGCTAAGATTTCAGTTCGTAATGCACGTCGTGATGCTATTGAGCAGTTGAAGAAAATGATTAAAGAAGGTCTGCCCGAAGATATGGAAAAAGATGCTGAAGTTAGTGTCCAGAAGATTCACGATAAGTTTATCAAACGGATTGATGACCAGTATGCGGCCAAAGAAAAGGAAATTATGACCGTTTAATTTGTCGGAATTTGTGACTCCCATAACTTTTCAGTCATCTCATACTGTGGGATGACTGATGCTTTTTATAGATTCATTCGATTTTAATAAATAATAGTTTAAAATGATTGCTGGTTTGTCGTGCCGGAATAAGAATTCAACTCTTGCCGGAACGCCAAATACATAGAACCCAAAATGCAATGGTTGGATTAGTGGTAAAAAACACAGGTAGCTGGTATCAGGTGAAAACCGATAGTGGCGAATTATTTGAATGCAAAATGAAAGGCCATTTTCGCATGCAGGATATTCGCAGCACCAATCCTATTGCTGTAGGCGATTATGTAGAATTCGAGAAAAACGTTGATGGTACAGCAATGATTCATGCCATTTGCGACCGCCGAAACTATATTGTGCGTCGCTCATCCAATCTTTCTAAGCATTCGCAAATACTGGCTGCAAACCTCGATTTGGTGGCTTTGATTGCTACCATTAATTATCCTGAGACTTCTACGGTTTTTATTGATCGGTTTTTGGCAAGTGCCGAAGCGTACCGCGTTCCGGCTTGCCTTGTTTTCAATAAAATAGATCGTTATTCTGACGAAGAAAAAGAGTACATGGATGCGTTGGAGCATCTTTATACCTCGCTGGGTTATCCAGTTTTTAAAATTTCGGCATTGTTATCGGAGAATATAACAGATTTGTTGTCGTATTTGAGTGGCAAAACAACGCTGTTTTCCGGAAATTCGGGTGTTGGAAAATCAACATTGATTAATGCTATTGCTCCGCATTCGCTTGCAAAAACGGGTGAAATATCATCGTACCACAACAAAGGAATGCACACGACTACTTTTTCTGAAATGTTTGAATTGCTGTCAGGTGGTCATATTATCGACACTCCGGGCATTAAAGGCTTTGGAACTATTGATATGGAAGCAGCTGAAATTGGTCATTATTTCAAGGAGATTTTTGAGTTTTCAAAGGAATGTAAGTTTGCCAATTGTACGCACGTTCATGAACCCGGGTGTGCCGTTTTACAGGCTGTAGATACGCAATTTATTAGTGCATCGCGCTATCAAAGTTATTTGAGTGTA
>DATFAW010000195.1:0-2802 GCA_035254165.1 Paludibacter sp. | reverse complement strand
ACTGAAAGTTAATCTTCAATGTTCAGCACATAAGCTCCTTGCTCAGCCACCGAGTAGAATCGAATATGTCGAACACTACAAACCTGCTTAATGTTTTCCGTATACCATTTTGAAATGCTCTTGTCAACGATAATTTTTCGGGGATGAACACAATCCAGAATTTGATCAATCTTCGGTTTCAAGCGGTTACCAATAATCAAATAATCGAGCTCAAGTGGTGCAGGTGTAGTTTTTTTCTTTAGAAAATCCTGGGTTAGAATTAGAATGCGAGAACCTTCAAAACATGCAAACTCATCAGAAAACCATTCATTCGAACGTAAATAATGCGGTTTATCGAGCTTTTGGTTTTGCCAGAATGTTTTCGCTATTCGTTCTACCTCTGTAGAATCAGTAGTATAAACTGAATTCTGACTCCGATTAATAAAATTGACGTGCGTATTTTTCTGGCCGGCATACACAATCATTCGCTTTGTGGTAAGCGTTTGATAATTGGTTTGGATATTGAACAAACAAGCAATTAAAAGAGAAACCAAACCAACAAATAATGGTGCAAACTTCCTGTTGAAATAATAGCCAGAGAGACAGAATATCGCCAGGAATAAAACGATTGTTTGCTTGATATCCAATGAAAAGTGCGACACAGAATAAGGTAAATTTTGAATCCAAACGATAAAATAATTCAATAGCCAAAGCGACCATTTCAGCAAAAATGCCACAGCTACCGAAATATACGGAATAAACGAAACCATAAACAAAGCCATTGCCACATAAATCACCAAGCTGGAAAGTGGAATAGCAATGAAATTAGTGATTAAGAAATAGTTGGGAAATTGTTGAAAATAATACAAGGTAAACGGAGTTGTACCAAGTTGAGCAGCTATGGAAACAGAAAACATTTCCCACGTAAACTTACTGAACCGATTCGTCGGATTATACAACTTATCGACAATAGGTTGAAAGAAGATTATGCTCAACACGGCCGAATAACTCAACTGAAATCCAACATCGTACAAAAAGTTAGGATTATAAATAAGCATTGCCAGCATGGACATAAAAATCGTGTTATAAATCTGTGATTTACGCTCAAAGCAAGTTGCCAGGGCCACAAAAGTAAACATAAGCGTAGCACGAATCACAGCTGCCGATAAACCGGAAAGAAACGCGTACGCCCATAAAAACAGCATGATAAACACGGTTTTAAATACCTTCTGTCGCTGCGATTTATTCAAAAAGCCCAACAGAAAGGCCATTACGATGTAAACGACTCCAACATGCATTCCACTGACTGACAAAATATGCATGGCACCGGTAGCACTATAACTCGCTCGTAAGTCAGGTTGTAAGTCGTCGGTATAGCCCAATGTCAGTGCTGCCAAAACGGCAAATTCATCTCCCTTAATATTAAATTTCCGATACACATCCAACAAGTAATTTCGCCACTTATCAGATTCACGTCGGATTGAGAATCCGGCATTCTTATCCGTCATCCGCCAGCTACCTGACGAAATATAGCAGGTCGCTCCCACTCCCTGACGTTTCAAGTAAGTGGCATAATCAAAACCATCGGGATTCAGGGGGCCTTCCGGCGGAGCAAATTCGGCTTCAACCAATAATCGGTCACCAAACAATAATTCTGAAGCAGCCTTGTCTTTTTGAATATATAGAATTGCCTGACCACGAGCGGACTTCCATGTAACATCAAAAAATTGGGAAACATCAACTTTACAAAGATAGGAGTTGGCCTTTTCGATTGGAGCTGACGAAAGTTCCACCCGATAAATCCCTTTTTGATGAAAATGATCAAAAATAGTCTCTTTCTCTTGTTTGAAACTTAAAGCATAAGCCAGCGCCAGCATAAACAAAAAAATTCCGCAGCCGAAAAGCCAACGGAATTGAAATTGTAATTTTGGAACACGAATAGCAAAGGACAAAAACAATAAAATGCCGGACAGACCAAACATAGCATACAAACTCCAACGGAGTAACTCCACATATTGATATAAAATTATACCAATTATAAACGGGAGCAACAATCTAAAAAAAGGAGTCCGCTGCAAAAAGTCCATAACTATGTATTTAGCATGTCATGTATTGTTTCAATTGGGTTGGGCACATTAAAAACAGCACTTCCTGCTACCAGCACATCCACACCACTTTCGAAAAGTTTTGGAGCATTTTGTTGATTAACACCACCATCAATTTCAATTACACAGTGTGCATTTTTCCGCTCAATCATTTCTTTCAGCTCAGCAATCCGGTCATAGCTTTCTTCAATAAATTTCTGTCCACCATAACCGGCAAAAACAGACATTAGAAGTACTAAATCTACTTTATCCACGTAAGGTTCCAACACACTCACAGACACATCCGGATTAATTGTAATTCCCACTTTTACTCCTTCCGCTTTTATCATTTCAATTACTTCCAATGGATTTTCAACCGCTTCATAATGGAAAGTAATAATATCAGATCCGGCTCTGGCAAAACGGGAAATATACTTTTCCGGATGAACAATCATTAAATGCACATCCAGCGTCTTTGTACAATGCTTTTTCACAGCTTCCAATACTGGAAAACCGTAAGATATATTCGGCACAAAAGTTCCATCCATTACATCAATATGCAACCATTGCGCCTCACTGGCATTAATCATTTCGCAAGCGGCTTGCAAGTTTCCAAAATCGGCAGCTAATATTGATGGGGAAAGTATTCTGGTCATGAGATTATTATGTACATTTATGGCAAGAAAAAATCATTATTCTTTATTGTGCAAATATACTAAAAAAAGGACTTCCAATGATT
>DATFAW010000194.1:0-4569 GCA_035254165.1 Paludibacter sp. | reverse complement strand
GAAATGATTTAACACAAAATAAATGTTAGAAACTACGTCATAAAGCCCCCATTTGGGGGTTGGGGGTCTGAAAATACAAAGAATTAAGAAATATATCAATAATAAATACGACTTACTTACGTTCAGGTATTTTGAGAAAAGGCTTCAATGGCTTTCTTAACCGAGCCGTGAACCAGCAAAGTGTTTTTAGCGTGTTCGTAATCCAATCCAAGCTCTTCCATAATCATTCGTGTTCCCCGGTCAATAAGTTTGGCATTGCTAAGTTGCATATTCACCATTTTATTGCCCTTCACACGACCAAGCTTTATCATGGTTGTGGTGGTGATCATATTCAAGACTAGCTTTTGCGCAGTTCCCGCTTTTAACCGGGTACTACCGGTAACAAATTCGGGCCCTACAATCACTTCAATCCGGATATCGGCCTCATGCGAAATAGGAGAATCAGGATTGCAGGCAATGGAAGCAGTCAGCATGCCATTGGCTCTGGCATTTCGCAACGCACCAACTACGTAGGGCGTTGTTCCCGAAGCGGCAATACCAATAACTGTGTCGGTTTTATTTATCTGGTAAGCCTGCAATTCCTCCCAGGCTTTCGTTAAGTCGTCTTCAGCATTTTCCACCGGATTGCGCAATGCTTTTTCACCACCCGCAATCAGTCCAACCACCAAATGCGATGGCATCCCGAAAGTGGGTGGAATTTCCGATGCATCCAACACGCCCAACCGGCCGCTGGTACCCGCTCCTACATAAAAAATCCGGCCGCCACGGTTCATTCGCTCTACAATTTTCTCAACCAATTCTTCTATTTGTGGAATGTTTTTTTGGACTGCCAAGGCCACCTTTTGGTCTTCTTCATTCATTTCCGCAAGAAGTTGACCAACGGATTTTTTGTCGAGGTTAGTATGAAGTGAAGATTGTTCGGTAACAGGAAAAGAACCCCGACCCACCCCTAGCCCCTGAAGGGGAACTGAGTTAGTTTCGTCTTGTATTTTTTTTACTTTGTGTGTCATATAAAAGTTTAAAGTAATCGGCAGTAATATCTCTTATTCCCCTTTAGGGGTTAGGGGTTCTGATGAAACTTCACTAACCCTTCCATCGGGCTTCGCACCACATCCGAAACAACTATTCCCCGTTCCGAAGCCACAATCTCGAGTGTATCGCGAAAATAATGAGCTATCGAACCAACAAATCCAACCTGCATATCTTCCAACGGATATTGCATCACGTTGCGAATGAAAAATGCATCAAAGCTGTCGAAAACGAGATTAAAGATGGATGGTTCTTCAATATTCTCTAATAAAAATGGAGTGAATCGGGCTAAAAACCGATTAGGAAAAGGTTTTTTATAAACACGGTCCATAATCTCAGCAGGTGTCAATTCGTACTGATGCAGGAACTTTTCTTTCAACTCCGCAGGCAATTGATTTTTCAGGCAATCGGCCACAAAGAGTTTGCCCAATACCGCGCCACTTCCTTCGTCTCCTAAAATAAATCCAAGCGGTGACACGTTTTCAACGATTTCTTTTCCGTCGTAATAACAAGAATTGGAGCCGGTTCCAAGTATGCAGGCAATTCCTTTTTCGTGCTGGAATAACGATCGCGCCGCACCCAGCAAATCGCTTTGAATCTCGATCATCGCATTATTAAAGAAGCGAACTAACGCACGACTCACCAATATCTTCTTTTCTGGAAAAGAGCAGCCGGCACCGTAGAAATAAATTTGTTCAACATCTTCACATTTCAACTTTGGAACAAGTTGAGATTCGACCAAGGCAATGATTTCCATATCGGTTTGGTAAAACGGATTGATCCCATCAGTAGTAATCTCACTCACCACACTCCCATTTTTCACCAAGCACCAGTGCGTTTTGGTTGACCCGCTATCGGCTATTAATATCATATTATCAGTTACAAGAATTTAGTTACAAGTTACGAGCTCTATTTTTTAAATAACAAAGACAAAGATAGGATATATTTTCAAAAGAACAGGGTTTCATTTCCAATTGAAATCTCGAAATTTAGTCGTATTTTTGACATCTAAAACAATCTATTCACACATCATGCAACAAATAAATTGCTTCGTAGCTTGTAACGAAATCGCACAGACCGAAAAAACAGTTCAACAAATCAGCCAATCGCCACTCGTAAAAACCATTTATCTGCTTGTAAAAAAAGGAGCTAACCTGCAACTGGACGGATGCCAGACACTGGAGATTGATTCGATTCAAAGTAGCGATACCATCCGAACAATTGC
The DNA here is from genome assembly GCA_035254165.1 of Paludibacter sp. Lineage (GTDB taxonomy): Bacteria > Bacteroidota > Bacteroidia > Bacteroidales > Paludibacteraceae > Paludibacter. The sequence continues at coordinate 2,315 of DATFAW010000194.1, read as the reverse complement.
CGAAAAAACGGACACTCCATATGCCCTTATTTACACCAAAAATACTACGCTCGAGTTAGGGCAATACGCCCTGGAGCGTTTCTTCCACATTGCCGAAAGTACCAAAGCCGGACTGGTTTACGCCGATTATTACCAAATTGCCAACGGAGTTCGATCTAATTTACCGTTGATCGATTATCAGGAAGGCAGCTTGCGCGATGATTTTAATTTTGGTTCGGTGCTGTTCTACAACGCTGAGTGTTTGAAAAAAGCAGTAGCAGAAACCGCCACAAATTATCAATTTGCCGGATTGTATAACCTGCGCCTGAAAGTATCGCAACAAACCGAGTTGCTCCATATCAATGAATACCTGTATTCGGAAGTGGAACACGACACACGTAAGAGCGGTGAGAAACAATTCGATTACGTGGATCCGAAAAACCGTGCCGTGCAACTGGAAATGGAAGCAGCCTGCACCGACCATCTGAAAAATATCGGTGGGTATCTGGCTCCTGTGTTCAAGAAAATTGAATTCAACGAGAGTAATTTCCCGGTAGAAGCTTCGGTAATTATTCCAATTAAAAATCGGGTGAAGACGGTAGAAGATGCCATTAAATCGGTACTGATTCAGAAAGCCGGTTTTGATTTTAATCTCATCATTGTCGATAATTTCTCGACTGATGGAACATCGGAACTGATTGATAAATATGCCAAATTGGACAGCCGCGTGATTCATGTGATTCCCGAACGGACTGATTTGGGTATCGGCGGTTGTTGGAATGCCGGCGTAGACAATTCACAATGTGGTAAATTTGCCGTGCAGCTCGATAGCGACGATGTGTATCAGGATGAAAACACGCTCCAAACGATAGTCGATGCATTCTACGAACAAAATTGCGCCATGGTCATTGGGTCGTATACCATGACTAACTTTGCCATGGAAACCATCGCTCCCGGACTCATTGACCACAAAGAATGGACTCCTGAAAATGGCCGCAACAATGCACTACGCATCAACGGGCTCGGTGCTCCAAGGGCTTTCTACACACCTGTGCTGCGCGACATTAAAGTACCAAACACCAGTTATGGAGAAGACTATGCACTGGGGTTACGCATTAGTCGCGAGTACCAAATCGGACGCATCTACACTTCACTTTACCTTTGCCGCCGCTGGGACGAAAACTCCGATGCTTCGCTGGATGTGGTAAAAATGAACGGACATAATTTGTATAAGGATAAAATCAGGACGATAGAATTGAAGGCGAGAAAATCGCAACACAAATAACCTTTTCAACCGCTGTCAGAGTTCTTCGAACTGCTGACAGCGGTTGAAGTACACCAACTCTGACAGCGGTCAAAGACCCTGTCAGCAGTTGAAGTTAATATTAAATTCAAAATGGACAAACTCAACACCCAACTAAAATGCCTATTTACAGAGCAGGTTTCCAACTGGGAACTTACTCGTACCAATTACGCCGGACTGAAAGCAGTTCGCACTAAGTCGTTCGATTTTGGCGACTTTGAAGTCAAGGTGCAGTTTAATCCGGCGCGCATCGTTTCGTCGGGCGCAAAGGTAGATGCTAAAACCATTGCCGCTCGTAAATGTTTTTTGTGTACCGAAAATCGTCCTGCCGAACAGACCTTTATCGATGCGGGCGACTATCTCGTTTTGGTCAATCCCTTCCCCATTTTCCCCGAACATTTTACTATTCCACGCAAAGAGCACGTAGACCAGCAGATAAAACCGTATTTTACCGACATGCTGGAACTTGCTAAGACCTTGGACGATTACCTCGTATTCTACAACGGCCCGCAATGTGGCGCTTCGGCTCCCGATCACATGCATTTTCAGGCCGGAACAAAGGACTTTCTTCCGTTGGTAAATAATTACAAGCGACTCAAACCCACTCATGCCACACTATTAGTCGAGTCGGAAAACGTTCAGCTATTCAGTTTCAACAACTACCTGCGTACTGTTTACTGCATTGAATCGGGCAACATCGAAAGTGCAAAAGATTCTTTCGAAAAACTATATACTCATTTTGCAACCGAAGAAAATGTGGAGCCCATGCTCAATATCGTCTGCACGTTCGAAGACGGCAAATGGTTTACTTTCGTTCTCCCCCGCGCCGCTTTCCGTCCGTGGCAATATACCGCCGAAGGCGAACAGCAATTACTCGTCAGTCCTGCCACCGTGGAGATGTGCGGCATCTTTATTACGCCTATCGAAAGTCATTTTGAGCGAATAACGAAAGAAGATGTGGTAAGTGTTTTGGAACAAGTCAGTTGGAGAGTATAAATGAGAATGTTATTGAACTCAACCATTAATGTTGTCA
>DATFAW010000193.1:0-6693 GCA_035254165.1 Paludibacter sp. | reverse complement strand
TTAAAAACTTGACAAACTTTTTAGTACTTTTGTGTGTCAATAAATTTTCGACAAAAATAAGTAAAATCATTCATCTTCCAATCGTATGCAACGAGTTCATTTTATCGCTATTGGTGGAGCTGCCATGCACAATTTAGCTATTGCAGTCAGTAAAAAGAATAATTTTCAGGTAACAGGTTCTGATGATGAAATTTTTGAGCCTTCGCGCAGTCGATTGAAAGAGCATGGCCTATTGCCTGACGAAATGGGTTGGTTCCCGGATCGTATTCATAAAGGGCTGCAAGCTGTAATTCTGGGAATGCATGCCACCGAAGACAATCCTGAATTGATTCGAGCCAAAGAATTGGGATTGAAAATATATTCTTTCCCTGAATATCTTTATCAGCAGACTCGTAGTAAAACCCGCATAGTTGTAGGTGGAAGCCATGGAAAAACAACAACCACTGCGATGATTTTGTTTGTGTTGAAACAACTGAAAATTGATACCGATTACATGGTGGGTGCTCAAATTGAAGGTTTTGATAATATGGTCAGACTTTCGTATGAATCACGTATTGCTGTTTTCGAAGGCGATGAATACCTGACTTCCCCAATTGACCGTCGACCCAAATTCCATTTGTACAAACCTCATATTGCGGTGCTTACAGGTATAGCTTGGGATCATATTAATGTTTTCCCAACTTTTGAAAATTATGTGGATCAATTCAAAATTTTCACTGAGCTAATGGAAGTACAAGGGCGTTTGATCTATTTTGATGGCGATGAAAACCTGAATGAAATAGCAACGCATTTACGTCGTGATATTGTTCCATTTCCATATAATACACCGAAATATGAAGTTAGAAATGGTGTTACAAATTTGATTACCAAGTATGGTGATGTTCCGTTGAAATTTTTTGGCGAACATAACCTTCAAAACATGGATGCTGCCCGGTTGGCATGCCGCCAGATAGGCGTGACCGATGAGCAATTCTATTCCGTTATTTCCGGATTTCCAGGAGCTTCCAACCGTTTGCAGAAAATAGCCGAAACAGCAACTTCCGTGTCATTTAAAGATTTTGCGCACTCTCCGTCTAAGCTCAAGGCAACGGTAAAAGCGGTAAAACATCAATATCCTGATCGAAAACTGATAGCTTGTATGGAATTACATACATTCAGCAGTTTGACCGAGGATTTCCTGCCACAATATGCAAATTGCATGGCAGAAGCTGATGTAGCTTTTGTGTATTACAATCCGGAAGTGATCCAACAGAAACGATTGAAAGAAATTAATCCGGAACAGGTAAGAAGAGCCTTTGGAGGCACAAATCTGACTGTTTGTACTGATTCACAGGCTTTACAACAAAAACTTCGTGAATTTGATTATGATAATTCGGCTTTATTATTGATGACTTCAGGTACCTTTTCCGGAGTAAATCTGATAGAATTTGCCAATGAATTATTGAAAGTAAGCAAGAACAGTGAACAGTGAACAGTTAATAGTTGGCAGTAAGTGCTTTTATAGACAAGTAACAATTAATATCACAAACGAAGTGAGTAAATATCGCGAAGCTAATATCTACTAATATCATAAACGAAGTGATCAACTAACACAAAATACCAATGACAGAGAAACAACAATTGTTAGACAACCGATATATGCGTATGGCCCGAATCTGGTCCGAAAATTCCTATTGCGAACGACGGAAAGTAGGAGCATTGCTGGTGAAGAATCAGATGATTATTTCAGATGGTTATAATGGCACTCCTTCGGGATTTGAGAATAAATGTGAAGATGAAAACAATGTGTCGAAACCTTATGTTTTACACGCCGAAGCCAATGCTATCAGCAAAATTGCCCGTTCGCATAACAGTAGTGATAATGCTACGTTGTATGTAACTGCTTCGCCTTGCATTGAATGTGCCAAATTAATTGTTCAGGCAGGGATAAAACGTGTGGTTTATGGTGAAAAATATCGCATAATGGATGGCGTGGAATTGCTCGAACGAGCTAATATAGAAGTGATTTTTCTAGAGAATGACTTCAAATAATATCAATAATTAATTTGCTTACTGTTCAATAATTTAAAATAGTATTTGAAAATTATCTACACATGAATAAAAAGAATTTATTTCTGGTTCTGATTATATTTATTTCCATTTTTGGCGGTGTATTGCTTGGGAATATAATTTCGAATAGGGCTAATGGCTCCGGATTTTCAAGAATGATGTCGCATAATAAAGTTGATGAATTGCTTTCAATCATAAAATCGCAATATGTTGACACGATGGATATGAAGGCGATGAATGAAGAATTGATGACAGATGTGGCTTCAAAGTTGGATCCGCACTCGGTTTACATTCCTGCTGCCGATTTGGCTAACGTGAATAGTGAGTTGGAGGGTAGTTTTAGTGGCATTGGGGTACAGTTTAATATTCAGAATGATACCGTAATGATTGTTGCTATAGTCAGTGGTGGACCATCCGAGAAAGTCGGTCTTTTGGCTGGCGACCGTATTGTTCAGGTTGATGACTCCGTCTTTGTTGGTAAAAAAATCAACAACGAAAAGGTGATGAGGAAGCTAAAAGGGAAAGCCGGAACTAAAGTAAAACTAGGTATACGTCGACATGGAACACGTGAGATTTTGCATTATTCCATTACCCGTGGCGAGATCCCTGTTAATTCTGTGGATATTGCCTATATGATTGAACCTGGAGTCGGCTTTATTAAAGTAAGCAAATTCGCAGCTACAACTTATGCTGAATTTTTAGATGCAATAGCTAAATTACGCAATCAGGGAGCTAAAAAATACATTATTGACTTACGCGAAAACAGTGGTGGGTTTATGGATCAAGCTATTAATATGGTGAATGAATTCCTTCCAGGCGGACGAATGATTGTGTATTCTAAAGGAAAAGCCTATCCGCGCTCCGAAGCAAAATCGGATGGAAAAGGAAGTTGTATAAATCTGCCTGTGGTTGTTTTGATTGACGAATTTTCAGCCTCGGCGAGTGAAATATTTTCCGGTGCTATTCAGGATAACGATCGTGGATTAATTATTGGCCGTCGTTCTTTCGGAAAAGGACTGGTTCAGCAACAAATGAATTTGTCGGATGGTTCGGCAATTCGGCTTACTGTGGCTCGATATTATACTCCATCCGGTCGTAGTATACAAAAACCGTATGTAAAAGGTAAAGCACAGGATTACGAAATGGATATTGTAAAACGTTATATGCACGGGGAAATTGACAGCAAAGATAGCATTCATGCTGTTCATAAACTGAAATATAAAACTGTAGGTGGAAGAATAGTTTACGGCGGTGGTGGAATTATGCCCGACATTTTTGTGCCACGGGATACAACAGAATTCACTCCATATTTGAATAAAGTGATCAATTATGGTTATTTGTACCAATTTGCGTTTCAGTATGCCGACAAAAATCGCGATAAGTTGAAGGCAAATAAAACCTGGCAGCAAATGGATAAATACTTAGACGCTCAGAATTTGCTTCCGGAATTTGTTCGTTTTACTTCTGGCAAAGGAGTTGCAGCAAATAGCAGCCAGGTTAATATATCCAAAAGATTATTGCTCACCCAATTGAAAGGTTATATTTCGAGGAATAGCATCGGTGATCAAGGGTTCTATCCTTTATTATACAAGGATGATAAAACGGTGAAAACTGCTTTGGAGCAATTAAGAAAGAAATAACCAGAATAGCCCTGAAACTGACAAGCCCTAAAAACCGTTTTGGATTTTAGGGCTTGTCAAGTTATATAGAGTCTATCGTTTTATAATCCGGTGAATGCTATTGCCTTCCAACGTGCTTACTTCTAAAATGTAAACCCCGGAACTAAGATTCTGAACATTAATTTCAGTACTATTCTTTGTAGTTTTTATCAGCATGCCTTGAGTATTGTAAACATTTACTTTTAGGACAGAGCTTGGGGTTGTTATATGTACAGCATCAACTGCTTCACTGGGGAAAACCACAATATTATTGAGAGAAGGAATGTCATTTATTCCTGTGTTGACATTTATTGTGCGGTCAGTATAAATCAACAAGCTGCCTGCCGGCATGCTTACAGTCATGGAGGTATTGGTAACGTTTAGTTGTTCGCCTGTTATCAAATTATACCAAATCCCTGTTTTTGGAAAATTAGGAGTGGCAGTTATAGTGGCAGATGCATTGAAGTTTCCTAATGCGATCATGTCTAAATCGGCATGGGTTAGCGCAATTCGTCTTCCCGTATTCCAATCGGCTGTTGCAATATTTAATGCAAAAGTGCCTTGAGTAAAAGCAGTTGGATATTGTTTGCGTAGCGTTATAATTTTAGCGCATGCATCCGAAGCTGCTTTACGATGAGCTAAGTTTAACCAATCCCAGGCTGCTGGTTTAGCGTTGGTTCGTCCACCCAATGAGTTGATGGAATAATCATATCCCATTTCACCAAATTCATAGATCATCTTTGGCCCGGGAACCAGCGTAGTAAAGGCAATATTCAATGGAACACGACCTACACGACCTATCGAGTCGGTTGCTATTGCACCAATACCTGAAATTTTAGCGTTATAGAAGTTGCGTTCTTCATCGTGACTCTCGGCATATCCAACCCAATTACGAGGTGTGGTGTTTAAAGCACTAAAGTCACTACCACTTTGGTAACCCTCTGCTGATAGAGAGAATGCATAATTTACATTGCGCCATAAGTACATACCTTTATTAGCTAAGACAGTTTCTTCATCATTGTTGCAAAAGTGTTCGAGGATAAACATTACATCACTTTTGACAGCTTTTGCTGCATCGTAATAAGTGCTTAAATTGTCGATACGTGATTGGTCATAATTACTTGCAGTGGATTCAGTGCTCGAATTTTGAGTAAAGCCTTTGGTCAGATCCATGCGATAACCATCTACTTTGTATTCGGTAATCCAGTATTGCAATACGCGTTTAAAATACTCTTTTGTGCCCGTAAAGCTATGATTGAAATCATTAAGAACGCTGTATGGATGTGGTGCAATTGGGTTCATCCATGGATTATTGGCAGCTGGTCTATTATTTGCAGAATCCCAATAAAGCATAGCAAATGGGCTTAAACCCGAAGCTTGGTTGAAAACCATATCCAAGATGACAGCTATTCCGCGTTTGTGGCATTCATCAATAAACTTCTTATACATGTCCGATGTTCCATAAGCTTTATCTGGTGCAAAGTAGTGATTTGGATTATATCCCCAACTATTATTACCGTCAAATTCCTGGATAGGCATTAATTCAATGGCTGTAATGCCTAAGGTTTTCAAATAATCTAATTTTGTAATGGTTGCTTCTAACGATTTTTCTTTCGTAAAGTCACGAACCAGCAGCTCATATATCACCATATTTTCACGAGAAGGCATGGTAAAGGTGGGGACCTCCCAGTTATAAGCAGCTTTCGCCGTTTGCAGTGTGGCTACCAACCCATCGGTTTTCCCTGTAGGATAAGCCGGCAAATTAGGATAAATGCTATTGTATTGGTTAATCCATTTGTCATTCCAAGGATCCAGAACCAGTTGGGTGTATGGGTCGCTGACTTTCAACGTTCCATCCACTAAGTATTGAAATCCATACAGCTTACCTGGAGTTAATCCGGTAAGTGTTATCCACCAATAATTTCCGTCTTTTTTCAATTGATAAGCATTCAATTGAGTCCAGTTATTGAAGTCTCCAAGCAAGAATACGTTGTTTTTACCTGGAGCGTACATGACCAATGTCGCAGTAGTGTTGTCAATGTAGTTTATTCCAACAGTTATGCCTGTTGGACGCGTTTGAGTAACTACAGGTGTTGGAACGCATATTTGGATGGTGTCTGCTACAGTTGTTCCGTTTAGACTAGCTTGAGCAATGAGCGTGTAGTCATTGGCAGTTGCAAAATTGTAAGAATAGCTTAAGCTTGTGGTGGCTGATGCCGTTTGAACACTAGTTCCATTTATTAATAAATTAAGATTGGCAGCTGCTGAAGAATTAAACTGGATATTCATTGCAGTGCCTGCAGTTACGGTTTGACTAGAAGTCGGGTTGGTAAATGCAATGTTTAATCCTGCTTGGTATACATTTGCAAAAATATCAGCTCCGCCGGTATCTTTACCTTCTTTGGTGGATAATCCATTCCTAAAAACAAAAGCCATTTTAGAAACGATTTCACCAACAGACAAGCCATAATAGCTTGCTATATCTGGAGTAATGCTCAATTTCCACTTGTTATTTCCAAGTGAAGTCATTTGGTACTTAGCAGAGTTATCTCCCCAGGTTGGAGCATGCTTCCAATCCGAACTGCTGGTACTGGCGTTTGTGATAACACCTGTGTGAGCATAAACTCCGTCGGCTCCCGTATAATCTTTAAGTCCGGCAGTACCAAGTGTGGCATCATAAATAATATCAATAGCTCCACCATTTTGAGTTACAAATGTTGGAGCAGTTGTTATAATTTGGGCCCAGCTTATAAGAGATATGAACAGAGCAAGTGAGAGGAGAGTAATTTTTTTCATGCGTTCATTTTTATTTTTTAGATAGTTGTCGCATGGAACTCGCAATGAACATGGTTTTTGGTTTAAATACCTGTTTAAATGCTTGTTTCATATATCTGTTTGAATAAATACCATTGAATATTAAGCTAAAACAGCTTGCCTTTGTTTGATAGAAAAGTCTGAACTTAAGCTAGTCCAGACTTTTCTTGTT
>DATFAW010000192.1:0-8026 GCA_035254165.1 Paludibacter sp. | reverse complement strand
TATTGATTTTAGTACTTCCGCTTCTTAGTTTCATTGTATTGGGACTTGTGGATTCGAAATGGAAGCCCAAAGTAGCCGGAACAATCGGAACTATTGTTTTAGGAATAATCACTGCACTTTCTTATTTCACTGCGTGGGAGTATTTCAGCATGCACAAAATTGCAGGCGTTTATGAAAAAGTGATTCCATTTAATACCGAATGGCTTCGTTTTACCGAGTTTCTTCATATTGATTTAGGCATTTTACTTGATCCTATTTCGGTTATGATGTTGGTTGTAATTACCACCGTATCATTTATGGTAAACATCTACAGCCTTGGATACATGGTAAACGAAAAAGGATTTGAACGCTATTATGCTTTCTTATCGCTCTTTACTTTCTCTATGCTTGGACTGGTAGTAGCTACCAATATCTTCCAAATGTATCTTTTCTGGGAATTAGTGGGTGTTTCATCTTACTTATTAATCGGATTTTATTATACAAAACCTTCTGCTGTTGCAGCATCAAAAAAAGCATTTATCGTTACTCGGTTTGCCGATTTGTTTTTCCTGATTGGTATTCTGACTCTGTCGTTCTATACCAAAACATTTGATTTCGGTGTATTAACTTCCGGTAATCCAAGTGTATTTGCAGGAACAACCGGAGTTACATTTATGGGATTCTCGGTGTTAAGCTGGGCAATGGCTATGATTTTTATCGGAGGTGCCGGTAAATCGGCTATGTTTCCATTACAAATATGGTTACCGGATGCAATGGAAGGTCCAACTCCTGTATCTGCTTTGATTCACGCTGCAACCATGGTAGTTGCCGGTGTATTCCTGGTAGCCCGTTTATTTCCTGTTTACGAAGGTTATACGCCTGAAGTTTTACACGGGATAGCTTACGTTGGTGCGTTCACATCTCTTTTCGCAGCTGTTATTGCTTGCGTACAAACTGATATTAAACGCGTTTTGGCTTTCTCTACCATTTCCCAGATTGGGTTTATGATGGTTGCTTTGGGCGTTTCGGGATATGGTGAGCACGAAGGACTTGGTTACATGGCTTCTATGTTCCATTTATTCACTCACGCCATGTTCAAAGCGTTGCTATTCTTAGGAGCCGGTTCGGTTATTCATGCTGTTCACAGCAACGAAATGAACCACATGGGCGGACTTCGTAAGTATATGCCAATTACAAACTGGACATTCTTAATCGCATGTCTGGCTATTGCAGGTATCCCTCCTTTCTCGGGATTCTTCAGTAAGGACGAAATACTTTCAGCATGCTATGAATTCAGCCCATACATGGGTGTAACCATGACTTTCATTGCCGGTTTGACCGCTTTCTATATGTTCCGTTTATATTTCAACATATTTTGGGGAAAAGAACACCAACACAAGCATACCCCACACGAATCTCCGTTTGCAATGGCACTGCCACTTGTTTTCTTAGCTGCTGTGACTTGTGTTGCCGGATTTATTCCATTTGGTCATTTCGTTACCAGCGACCGTGCAAACTACGATATTCATTTAGATTCGGTAGTAGCAGGCGTTAGTGTATTGGTAGCTGTACTTTCAATAGCATTGGCAACTATCATGTATCGCAAAGAAAGCGAAGTTCCAAAGAGACTAGCAACCACTTTCTCAGGATTACATCGTGCAGCAAGCGATCGTTTTTACTTAGACGAAGTATATTTGTTTATTACCAAGAAAATTATTTTCAATAACATCTCTCGTCCATTGGCTTGGTTCGACCGCCATGTGATTGATGCAACCATGGATGGATTTGCCAGTACAACACAATGGGTTTCTATAAAAATTAAAGGACTCCAATCGGGACAAGTACAACAGTACGCTTATGTGTTCTTAGTAGGAACTATTTTAATTACACTTTTGGTTTTATTTATTTAAGATCCCTAGCCCCTAAAGGGGAATCAGAATTAGGTGTCAAAACAATACTAACATCTCACCCCCTTTAGGGGTTGGGGGTAATTTTACAAGATATGAACTTTCTATCCTTATTCGTTCTCATTCCGGTTTTAATGATGATGGGCTTGTTCCTTTCGAACGGTCGGAAACAACTTTTGTTCGTCATGACTACAGGAGCTACACTTTTGATGATCTTATCGGGAGTGTTGACATACATGTATCTTACCGAACGCGCAGCCGGAAATGTAGCAGAGATGCTTTTCACAGCCGATACAGTTTGGTATGCTCCATTTAATATCCATTATTCAGTTGGTATTGATGGCATTTCGGTAGCCATGTTATTACTTACATCAATTATCGTTTTTACAGGCGTTTTCGCTTCGTGGAAAATAGATCCGCTTCCAAAGGAATTCTTCTTGTGGTACAGTTTATTATCTATCGGTGTATACGGATTCTTTATCTCTACCGACTTATTTACTATGTTTATGTACTACGAAATCGCGTTGATTCCAATGTACTTATTAATTGGAGTTTGGGGTAGCGGAAACAAAGAATACGCAGCTATGAAACTTACCTTGATGTTGATGGGTGGTTCTGCACTGTTGCTAGTCGGTATCTTAGGAATATATTATACTTCAGGTGCAACTACCATGAACATTTTGGAAATTGCCAAAGCACATATTCCCGTTGAAATGCAATACTATTTTTTCCCGCTTACTTTTATGGGATTTGGTGTGTTAGGTGCTATGTTCCCTTTCCACACGTGGTCTCCTGATGGTCATGCCTCTGCTCCTACTGCCGTATCTATGTTACACGCAGGTGTATTGATGAAACTTGGAGGTTACGGTTGTTTCCGTGTTGCCATGTATTTAATGCCTGAGGCAGCTCACGAACTTTCATGGATATTCTTAATCCTTACCGGTACCAGTGTGGTTTACGGAGCTTTCTCTGCCATTCACCAAACTGACTTGAAATATATCAATGCTTATTCTTCAGTTAGCCACTGTGGCTTAGTTCTTTTCGCCATTCTGATGATGAACGAAACTGCCTCAACTGGTGCTATCATGCAAATGCTTTCGCATGGTTTAATGACAGCCCTTTTCTTTGCCTTGATTGGTATGATCTACGGACGTACTCATACCCGTGATATCAGGCTGATGGGTGGTTTAATGAAAGTGACGCCTTTCCTTGGTGTAAGTTATGTGATTGCCGGTATGGCTTCATTGGGTCTACCAAGTTTAAGTGGTTTTGTGGCTGAAATGACTATTTTTATTGGTTCATTCCAACACACCGATATGTTCCACCGCGTATTTACCATTATTGCTTGTATGTCTATCGTTATTACAGCGGTGTATATCTTACGTGTAGTTGGTAAAATCTTATACGGAAAAATTCAGGATGAACACCACGAACATCTGACTGATGCAACCTGGTTCGAAAGAATTTCCGTAGTAACGCTCATTGCAGCCATTTTTGCTGTGGGTTCTGCCCCATTCTGGATTTCGAGCATGATACACGAAAGCGTTCTTCCGGTTATTGCACATTTACCAAAATAACAAATCAACAGTCTACAGGCTCCGGTCTACAGACTCTGCAATACAAACGATTTTAAATTTATAGAAGACTGGTGACCATTGACAGGTGACCGCAGACAAAAAATATATAAACATGGATTACAGTAGTTTTTTACAAATGCGCGAGGAGTTTTCGCTGCTTGCAGTGATGATTTTCCTTTTGGTTTACGATATATTTGCCGGAGAAAAAGGATCGAAGTATTTTCAACCTTTGGCACTGGTACTTCTGACAGCACACACCATCATCAATTGTGTTCCGCGTGATGCATTCAGTATTGCTGGTGGCATGTTCCAATACGTGCCTATGCAAACTTATGTAAAGAGCATCCTGAACGTTGGAACATTGATCGTTTTATTGCAGTCGCATAAATTCCTGAACGAAGATGCCAACCGAATCAAAAAGGGTGAGTTCTATTTTCTGACACTTGCTACCTTGTTGGGAATGTATTTCATGATTTCGTCGGGTAACTTCCTGATGTTCTTCATTGGACTCGAAACAGCTTCTATTCCTATGGCTACTTTGGTTGCTTTTGATAAATACAAACGCAAATCGGCCGAAGCTGGTGCTAAATACATTCTTTCAGCTGTATTTGCTTCAAGCATCTCGCTTTTCGGAATGTCATTAATCTATGGTTCTACCGGAACATTGTATTTCTCCGATTTGGCAACATTGATTACCGGAACACCACTTCAAATCATGGCATTTGTATTCTTCTCTGTAGGTTTGTTCTTCAAAATATCATTGGTTCCGTTCCACCTCTGGACAGCAGACGTGTACGAAGGCGCCCAAACCAATATAACTTCGTACCTTTCTGTTATTTCTAAAGGTTCAGCTGTATTCGTACTGTTCACATTGTTGATCAAAGTATTTGGCAACTTGGCTGCCCAATGGCAACCGATCCTATACGGACTTGCCATAGTAAGTATCACGGTAGCTAACGTATTTGCTATCCGCCAACAAAACCTGAAACGCTTTCTGGCATTCTCGTCTATTTCGCAAGCCGGTTACATTCTATTGGCAATTATCAGCGGAAGCGCTATGGGTATGGCTTCATTAGTATATTTCGTTTTGGTATATATGTTCTCTAACCTAGCTGCTTTCGGTGTTATTTCGGTTATCGAAGAACGCACCGGGAAAGTGAAAATAGACGACTACAATGGCTTATACCAAACCAACCCACGTTTGAGCTTCGTGATGATGTTGGCTTTATTCTCTTTGGCAGGTATTCCTCCGTTTGCAGGATTCTTCAGCAAGTTCTTCCTATTCTCGGCTGCAGCTGCACAAGGATATTACTTATTAGTATTTATTGCTTTGTTGAACACCGTGATCTCTTTATATTACTACCTGTTGGTGATCAAAGCCATGTTCCTGAACAAAAGCGAAAACCCAATAGAAACAGTAAAAAGCGATATTCCTGTAAAGATCAGTTTTGTGGTTTGTACATTAGGTATCCTGTTAGTTGGTTTAATCAGCAGCATTTACACTCAGATTGCTGCCATTAGCTTCGGCATGTAACCCATAAATTCCCCAAAGGGAACTTAAAAACCCGTTGTAAGTTAAAACTTGCAGCGGTTTTTTATTTTATGTTTGCCAAGGAATTCCTCTACCAGATCATTTTACTCCAGTCATATTTTTCTTTTCTTGCTATAGAATCTGCTACTGATTCGCGGCAAACATTAAGCAGATCGGAGGCACTTTTGAACCATACCTTTTGAACTTCATCGGTTGCTCCTCTTTCTTCTAAAACCGGAGTTAATAAATCTGCTTTATCACCCAAAATCATTTGAAGTGCACAGTCCATGCAGATAAGAAAAAAGTGTACATCCACCGGTGTCAAATCCACAGCATGTTTTCCAATCTGGACACATTTCATCCGCAGCGAATAAAATTTCATTTCCGGTACAATCTCAAAGAAGACCTCTCGATTATGCCTGCGGTTAAATCCCCGGTTATTGAACAGGATTTCCTCCATTACCAGAAACGTAAGATTCAACGTTACATTTACCGAGTGTGATGATGGGCATTGTAACTCTACTTCAGTTACGGCCAAACCATTTGCAATATCGAATGGTTTATTGCAGGTGAAATATTGATTAACCATATTCTCACACACCATGTCGATCATTTGATCAGGTATTTCAGGATCCTTCTTCTGCATTTCGGGAGTCAATGCCACCGAATTTTCTATGCAAATACGTCTGAATTCAATTAACGCATTCATTATTGCATTAGAAACAATGGGTTTTATGTTTTCAACAACAAATAGACGATCCCACTCGAAATCTTCGGAATAAAGCTTATACTGCGAACGAATCATAACCGCAGCCAAATGGGGTAACTTTACGGAGATATCACTGTAAAACTCCCATTGGTTGTCAGGCAGAGTTGCATAATCAAACAAACTGCCTACCTTCATCATCAGTGCAACATCCTCGGGAGCATCGTCTTCATTTAGCTCATGGTCTATTTCTGTATCCAAATTATCCGGCGAATATTTCTCGAACCACAATGTATCCTTTTCGAAAAGTTTTACTTCAATTGTATTCATATTATATAGATATCTGGTTATTTATTCATTACTGCTCAGTTTGACTGTTTAGCTTGTACAGTGATCCAACAGAATTTTGTGTTGATGGATCACTTAAAATCTTCACTATCGCCCTCGAGTAACTTTTTCTTCTCCTCCCTCCTTTCGTCAAACTTCTGCATAAGCTTTGAATGAAACTCCGAATATGGGATATATAGATCTTCTTCAGGAAATCCATATTCTATGAACTCATCAAAGTATTCGAATCGCAATCTGAACTCTGTATGTTCAATGGTCAGAAGGTAGTTGTAGACCACCCAACCATCCGAATCCAGTTCTTGTATTGCAGGGTAATGCCGGAACACAACAGGCTGGAATAATTCAATAAACTCATATCGGCGTTGGTCTTTGTAATTATAAGATTCAGGAAACTCCCTCTTGGCTAGTTCATAAAGTTCATCCTTCTGTTTTGCTGTAAGTCCCTCGATTGATTCAAAAACAGACCGGTTTATCACCTCCGACTCTCTATTACGTTGCTCCCATTTTTCAAAATCAGGATACTTCTCGCGCAGGTTGATGCCTTCTTTTTTATCCTGCATCAAATCGTACAATTGTAACAGAAAGCTGTGTCCAGATATTTTAATTTTACGTTCGATAGCTTCCAATACTGCCGGCCGGCATTCGGTATCGATAATTGGATAATGTTTTGTAATCAGTTTGCGAATTGCATGTGGTAGTTCCGCCATAAATGGCGTATAAATTGACGTGTAGAAGAACTCTACATCCAGATCGGGTTCAAAAAAATTTTCTGCTCCACGTTTAAAGTAACCAAAATTATCATCGTACCAAATCTCAAATTCCGAAAATCCCAGGTCATCATCATTGTCGTTAAACATAGCTTTTGGTTTTTAAAGTTATACAAATAGGTTTATTTATGATCATCCACTTTAAATTCCTAAAGGACATCTAAATGATAAATCCGCTTGATTA
The DNA here is from genome assembly GCA_035254165.1 of Paludibacter sp. Taxonomy (GTDB): domain Bacteria; phylum Bacteroidota; class Bacteroidia; order Bacteroidales; family Paludibacteraceae; genus Paludibacter. Next base: position 1,027 of record DATFAW010000192.1, on the reverse strand, counting down.
ATTTTATTCTTTAAAAGCAAACGGCTTCACTATTCATGAAGCCGTTATGAACTCAATCCGGGTTTTTATACTTTTTCCATTTTCACTTGCACATCGCACAATTCGTTACAGTTAACTACAACGGAAATGATTTGTGTTTGGAAGCCTACTTTGGTTACGGTAACGTTGTATATGCCTTCGGCAAGCGACTTAATCATAAAACCACCTTTGCTTGCTGTTTCTTTTTCGAGGATTATTGCAGTTTGTCCGTAGCAACGGAATATAAGAGTAGCGCCGGCTATTGGTTTATCGGTGGCAGCTTCGGTTACTGTGCCTTGTATTTGTAGCGAGCCGGAGCCTCGTTCCACAATTTTACGGGCATTTTTGTATCCCGCATAGAAAATAGGTTCAATCAGGTGTACGATTTCCACCACTGTGTCCATATTATCAACGGCTGCATCACCTTTTTCAAATCCCTGTTCTTCCAGCAAGGAATTTTCTTTTCCTTTCAACTGGCTTTCGCGTGGCTGGGAAATTGAAATAGCAAAGTCATCAATGGCTTCACGATATTCGAGCTGACTGACTGGGCTAAGTCCATAAACGGTAACTTCCGGCAAGTGCGCATCAATGCGGTTGTATAAACCTCTGGTGATATCTACTAATTCGAGGCTAGGAATATCTCTCAACTCACTACTCTTAAACTTGATTTCGGCCAACAGTACTGTGTTGTGAACATACTTGGCATATGCTTGCATCTTACTCGAAGCATCCACCGTAAGGGTAATAAGCGATTCTCTCAATAGCTTTTTGTTATCCGTTACACCTTTGGAGCTAACCTGACGTTGCTCACTATGGTTTTGAATTTGTAAAATGGCAGCATCGAGGGCTGCTAAAAACTCTGGGAAATTGGGAAGTTTAGCTGTTACATCTGAATTTGACAACAGATAAATTCGCAAAGTCAAATACATTTTCAGTTTTGATTGATTTTTCGCATTCATGCAATTAATATTTAGATTTTATTAAATAGAGACTATTCCAAAAAAAGAAA
>DATFAW010000191.1:0-6561 GCA_035254165.1 Paludibacter sp. | reverse complement strand
CTATAAAAATGGTGCGAAGGAAATTGTCTACATCGAACATAAAAGCACAAAACCCACAAAAGTAATTCGTGACACAATTTATGTAGTTGGCGAATCTAACGACAAGAATGCAAGGCCAGCAAAGCAAAACAACAATTTATCCTACAACAATAACAACTCCAATGTTGCGGTAATACATGACACAATTTATGTTTCAGATATCACCATTAACGACAGTACAAACAATAATCGGGAACAAGGCCATTATTTAAATGGATTTAAGGGTACCGAATCTGATTTAGAATATGCCGAACGAATTCGTCGTTTTCACAATCCAAGATATACGGTATTTGTAGGAGACCCAAGATATAACGACATTTACTTTTTAAACAACAACGATTGGAATGTATATGTTGATGAACCATATGCCTACGTAACACCAACCTGGACAAACCCATATTGGTGGAATTACAATTATAGTCCATACAGTTATGGTGGATTCGGATTTGGATTCGGCTTAGGATCTGGTTGGGGACTTGGATTTGGCTGGAACTACCCATGGAGCTACAACAGTTTTTATGGAGGATGGGGTGGATACTACGGCGATTATTGGGGATATGGAGGTTACTATGGATATGGGTACCCCTATTACGGATATGATGGTTACGGAGGATACGGAAACTGGTACGGAAGCAGCAGGAACTGGAATCACGATGAAGGAAACAGACGCGAAGCCAGCATTCGCAATGGCAATAATCGCTTAGGCGGAACCAGAAATTCCAATGCTTCTTCAAGCATGATGATTGGAGGTGGCAGCCCTTCACGAAACAGCCAATACACAGTTGTTAGCAATACACGGACCAATTCTGCGACGGGGTCAGCCATGACACGCTCATCGGTAGCCCCTGGCTCAAGAAATGTTACCAGCCTGTCAAGCGGAATTGGACTTGTAAGGAGCACCGGAACCAGATTGTCTAACAACAATCAAGCTATCAACAGTACAAATTCGACTTCGCGGAACAGTAATGTAAATATCAACACCCGGCCAAGGACTTATTCAACAACCATAAATAACACTCCTACCGAAAATTACAACTCAAGATCCAGCTATTCTTCAAATCCATCGAATAGGACCTCTTATTCAACAAGTGGAACACGAACAACTATCAGCAATTCTACACCTGCTCCAACGCGCAACAGTTCATACGAAAGCAATTCGAATGTTTACCGGAATAGCAGTCCATCCTACTCAAACGGCAGCTCAAGAAATAGTAGTAGTAGTAGTAGTAGTAGTAGTAGTAGTAGTAGCAGCAGTAGCAGTGGAGGCGGAAGCAGCCGGAACTCAGGTGGCAGACGATAACAGCTTTATATCAATCAACATTATCGACTAAAAAAATCAGCATATGAAAAAGATTATATTGGCTATAACAGTAGTTCTAAACTGTTCCCTTGTGGCAGCCCAAACAGAATTCGATGCATTAAAACTCGTTCAACCAGACATCAACGGCACAGCCAGATATATGGGTATGGCAGGTGCTTTCGGCGCTTTGGGTGGCGATGCTTCTGCAATAAAAGACAATCCAGCGGGACTTGGGGTTTATCGTACCTCGGAAGTATCCGGAACTTTTAATATTGCTATACAAAACAGCAATTCAACATGGAATTCAACCTCAGGCAAAGATAATCTAAGCCGTTTGAATTTTAGTAACTTTTCGTACATTAAAACTATACCTACTTTCAATAGCCTTAACAGCAACTACGGACTATTAAGTTCTAACTGGTCATTTGCCTACAACAGACTAAAAAGTTTCAACAGAAATTCAACCATAAAAAGTGGCTCATCAGCTTCTTCTATCACTGATTATATGGCATATTTCACAGGAAGTATTAGTGGCAAGGACTTAACTTATGTTCAAGGTAGCTACGAACCTTTCGACAACACCAATATTCCCTGGATTTCGGTTCTAGCTAAAGAAGGTTATTTAATAAACGAAACAGCACCCGGAAATGCTAACGCCTGGTCCTCTTTGCTAAGTCCAGGAGAAATGGTAACACCAACTTACACACTGCAAGAAACCGGATACATGGATGAATATTCGATTGGATGGGCTGGAAATTTCAGCAACATGTTCTATTTAGGCACAACATTAAACCTGCAATCCATAGACTACACTGCCCAAAGCAGATACTCCGAAGAATTTGGAGGAGGAGGCAGAATGGCGTTAAACAACACAGTTAATACATCCGGAACAGGCTTCAATTTAAATATTGGTGCCATTATCAGACCAACCGACATGATACGTCTAGGTGTCTCTGTTCACACACCAACCATCTACTCATTGACTGATAATAATTACTCTAGTCTTGATTATTACATCAACCAAACAACTCACGGCAACACAAGCACTCCAACTGGCAGCAGCAACTACCAACTGAACAATCCCTGGAAATTCGATGCCAGTGCAGCTCTGGTAATTGGTCAAAAAGGATTAATAAGTGCCGAATATGACTACAGCATGAATACTAACGCAGAATTCTATGATGAAGATGGAAATAAACAAAACTTCATTTATGAAAATGCTGGTATTAAAGACATGTTGAAAGATGTTCAAACCATTAAAATTGGAGGCGAATACAGGCTAACAAACAACATATCTTTGCGCGCCGGCTATGCATATATGAGCGGCGGAACCAATAATTCGAAAGCAGACAAACTTATGCAATCTGCCACCACTCGAAGTGATACTGAATATTTCCAAAATAACCGGGCAGACTATATAACTGCAGGTTTTGGATACCGCGAAGCAAGCTGGTTTATTGATTTTGCTTACGTGAACAAAGTATTGGATGAAACGTTTTACCCTTACAACTCCAACAGCTTGACTGTAGCGGTAAATCCAGCAAGTGTAAAAACTACCAACAACAATTTTGTGGTAACGCTAGGATTTAAATTTTAAGCTTCATATTTAGATATAAATATCTATTTGTTTTTAATTTTGCACTTAAGGTCGGCTTATAAAGTCGACCTTTTTTTGTTGCAAATCAGTACAAAAAAGTCATTTGCCCATTAACGCCAAATATTGTACCTTTGCAGCCGAAAAATTGAAACTAAATTACCCCAAAATAATGTCTTTAAAATCCGAAATACTTCGCCGACGCACTTTTGCCATTATTAGCCATCCCGATGCGGGAAAAACCACACTCACCGAGAAACTTTTGCTCTTCGGGGGCGCCATTCACGTGGCAGGAGCTGTAAAATCAAACAAAATAAAGAAAACAGCAACGTCGGACTGGATGGAAATCGAGAAACAACGTGGTATTTCTGTAGCCACTTCGGTAATGGGTTTTGAATATCGCGATTACAAAATCAATATCCTTGACACACCTGGTCACCAAGATTTTGCCGAAGACACATATCGCACATTAACAGCAGTTGATAGTGTAATTATCGTCGTAGACACTGCCAAAGGTGTTGAAGCACAGACTCGAAAACTGATGGAAGTTTGCCGCATGCGTAACACGCCAGTCATGATTTTTGTAAACAAAATGGACCGTGAAGGAAAGGAAGCCTTCGATTTGCTCGACGAACTGGAAGCAGAACTTGGGATTGCCGTTCGTCCTCTTAGTTGGCCAATCAATCAAGGTTTTTCTTTCAAGGGCGTTTACAATATCTATAAGGAGAACCTCCAACTGTTCACACCCAACAAACAATCTATCGGCGAATCGGTTGCCTTTTCAGACATTAACAGCACCGAATTAGAAAAATACGTTGGCGAGCATGACGCCCATAAGTTACGCGAAGACATGGAACTTATCAACGGTGTTTATTCTGAATTTGATAACGAAAAATACCTGGCCGGTCAATTGGCACCCGTTTTCTTTGGTAGTGCGTTGAATAATTTTGGAGTAAAAGAGTTGCTTGATTGTTTCGTTGAAATAGCTCCGTCTCCCCGGCCAATCCACACACAAGAACGCGAAGTTAACCCATTCGAAGAAGCTTTTTCCGGCTTCATTTTTAAAATCCATGCCAATATGGATCCTAATCATCGAAGCTGTATAGCTTTCGTGAAAATTTGTTCCGGCAAGTTTGAAAGAAATGTAAACTACAAGCATATTCGCCATGGCAAGATGATGCGTTTTTCGAGCCCTACAGCCTTTATGGCACAGAAAAAAGAAACAGTGGACGAAGCTTATGCAGGCGACATTGTGGGTTTGCCCGATACCGGAAACTTCAAAATCGGCGATACGCTGACAGGAGGCGAAGATCTTCATTTTAAAGGTATTCCTAGCTTCTCGCCAGAAATGTTTAAATACATTGAAAATGCCGACCCTATGAAAACCAAACAATTGGACAAAGGCGTGAACCAGTTAATGGACGAAGGTGTGGCACAATTATTTACAAACCAATACAACGGACGCAAAATCATTGGAACGGTTGGACAACTTCAGTTCGAAGTAATTCAATACCGTTTACTCCACGAATACAATGCTCAATGCCGTTGGGAACCAATTTCGCTATACAAAGCCTGCTGGATTGAAAGCGACGATGCCACTGAACTGGATAATTTCAAAAAGCGCAAAGCACAGTATATGGCAAAAGACAAAGAAGGTCGCGACGTATTTTTGGCTGATTCGGGCTACGTACTACAAATGGCTCAAAATGATTTCAAGAATATAAAGTTCCATTTCACCTCCGAATTTTAGTCCAAATACAGTCTTGAAATTAAGAATTAGCAAGACAAATTCACTCATTTGAATTTAATTCTACGGAAGATTTTTCACTCACAAAACAAGAAGATTCAACTAATTAAGAACACTTTTGTCAGCCAGGTAAAAATTCAAACAAGACAACAAAAAGATTAATGGAAAATAGCAAAGCAGGTCATTTGAATAAATTTAGTTTTTTAGGACTAATTGTAACATTAGGAATCGTTTACGGTGATATTGGAACTTCACCATTATACGTTATGAAAGCTATTATCGGCGCTAATACAAATTTAGATACCAACTACATAATAGGTGCCGTTTCGTGTATAATTTGGACATTAACACTGCAAACAACAATAAAATACGTACTTATTACCCTGCGAGCCGACAACAAAGGCGAAGGAGGAATATTGGCACTGTACGCTTTGGTTCGTAGAAGCAAGAAAAAGTGGCTGTATATTATAGCGATAATCGGTGCCAGCACATTAATTGCCGACGGAATTATCACACCATCCATCACGGTTGTTTCTGCTATTGAAGGCTTAAAAGGACTCAATAGCAACACACCAGTAGTTCCGATAAGCATTCTTATAATTTCGTTGCTTTTTATTATACAACAATTTGGTACTAAAGTAATTGGAAAATCATTTGGACCCATGATGGTTATTTGGTTTAGCATGTTGGGAATACTTGGCTTAAGGGAAGTGGTTGAGTTTACGCCAATATTAAAAGCATTTAATCCATATTATGCCATTAATCTCCTTTCAAATTACCCCAATTGGTTTTTAATTCTGGGAGCAGTGTTTTTATGTACAACAGGTGCCGAGGCTCTCTATTCTGATTTGGGTCACTGTGGAATTAAAAATATCAGGGTTAGCTGGATTTTCGTAAAAACCACATTAATTCTAAACTATTTAGGTCAGGGAGCATGGATTCTCACCCACATGGATAAGCTGTCAGAATCTACAAACCCATTCTATGCAATGATGCCCGAAAGCTTTCTTATTTTCGGCGTAATAATGGCTACAACTGCAGCTATCATTGCAAGTCAGGCACTTATCAGTGGTTCGTTTACCATTTTTAGCGAAGGAATGAGCTTGAACTTCTGGCCACGCCAACGTATTAAATACCCCACCGAAGTAAAAGGACAACTCTATATTCCTTTTGTAAACTGGTTCTTATATATATTCTGCGTGATAGTAGTGCTTCACTTCCAAAATTCCAGCAATATGGAAGCTGCATATGGGTTGTCAATTACAATTACAATGCTGATGACTACTTTATTACTTGGATTCTATCTAAAAACAAAAGAAATAAAAACAGTATTCGTTATTCCATTTGTATCCGTATTTTTTATAATAGAGTTTTCATTTCTAACAGCCAATATGTTTAAATTTATGCATGGAGGTTGGGTTACAATTATGCTCGCAGGTATAATTGTAGTAGTAATGCTTGTTTGGTATAACGCCCGGCATATCAAGAATAAATACATGCAGTTTCTAAACATTACATCATTCTATAAAATCATTTCTGATATCAATAAAGACACCACTATTCCAAAATACTCTACAAATCTGGTGTACCTGAGCAAGGCCAACCTGAAGACTGATATTGAAGGAAAAATAATTTACTCCATAATAAATAAGCAACCAAAACGTGCCGACAATTATTGGATTCTGCACATTGATCACATGGATGATCCTACTACTTTTGAATACACCTTCGAAAAATTAATTCCGGATACGTTGTATCGCGTCAACATAAAACTGGGTTTTCAGGTACAACCGTTAATCAACTTATATTTCCGTCAAATCATCGACGAGTTGGTTGAGAACAATGAATTTGATTTAACTAGTAATTATCCGTCATTAAGAA
>DATFAW010000190.1:0-26180 GCA_035254165.1 Paludibacter sp. | reverse complement strand
CTGTCGGCTTCAGAGAAATTTAATTTGTGCTTTATGTTGAATATCATGATTCTGTCCATTTAATGTATTCTTCCCGTACTTTCTTTCGGGCTCTCGAAAGATTTACCCTGACTGCTTCCACTTTTGTGCCTGTTATTTCGGCAATTTCTTCGACTTCATATTCTTCCATATCTTTCATTCGGATAATGGCTTGCTGTAGGGCAGGAAGGCTTTCAATTATTTTTTGCAAGACTTCTTCCGTGTTTTTTCGCTCCAACTGCAGGTACGGATTGTCATTTCCAGCTCGTGCATAATACGTTTCATCCAGTGAATCCTGCCGGTTTTTGACTTTCAACCTGTCCAAACAATGATTTTTGGTAACGGTGGTTGCAAATGCGGCAGGGCTGTCATATCTTCCCAGCGAATCGCGGGTATGCCAAAGCTTTAGAAGAACTTCCTGTACGGCATCTTCTGCTTCCTGCTCTTCCACAAGTATTTTTTGTGCAATGTGGAATAACCTTTCGCGGATGGGCAATATCTCTGCCTTAAATCGTTCCTGACTCATTTAATACTATGACGATTGAATGGAGAAAACATAACATCGGGTATGAAAAAAATATTTTAAAATAAAGATTCGCTGGCTTTGAAAGTCTATTCATGTTACAAGTCGATAATAACTACAAAGTTACGGTAAATATTTCACAACTAGAATCTCGTTTTGGAATAACAAAGAAAATACGATTTCGCAAATACTTCAAATTGTAATATAAATTTCTTAGCGAAAATTTTGTCAACTCAAAACTATGTCGTATGTTTGCGACATAAAACATTTGATTATGAGAAAACCAGAAGTATTTGATAAAGAACTACAAGAACTGGCCTGTTTTGCCAAGGTGATTTCACATCCTGCCCGTCTGGCGATTTTAAAATACCTGGCCGAAACGAAATCCTGCATTTCGGGCGATATTTCGGACAAATTACCGTTGAGCCGCACTACAGTTTCTCAGCATCTAAAAGAATTGCGAGATATGGGACTGATCCGTGGGGACATTGATGGATTAAAGATTAATTACTGTCTGTGCTGTTCATCTATCTCAAAATCCATTGCTATGCTGAATAGTTTCTTTGATAAAATTGAACCCAAAGAAGTCAGTTGTGAAAATAAAACGGAAATAAACAATCAATAAATTATCATGAAAATTTTAATTCTTTGTACAGGAAATAGTTGCCGCAGCCAAATGGCTCATGGCTGGTTACAGTCTTTTGATAAAAGTCTCACAGTTTGTTCTGCCGGAACACAAGCTTCGGGCAAGCTTAATGAAAAAGCGGTAACCGTGATGAAAGAAGCTGGAATTGATATCGGTCATCATACTTCCGATTCGGTTGAAAAATACCTGGGAGAAGAGTGGGATTATGTTATCACCGTTTGTGGTGGTGCTAACGAAGCTTGTCCGGCATTTATCGGGAAAGTGAAACATCGCTTGCATATTGGGTTCGACGATCCGAGCCACGCAGTTGGAACGGATGAATTTATTTGGAGCGAATTCAGGCGGGTTCGGGATGAGATTAAAAAAGGATTTTACGAATTTTATACAGAACAAATTAAGCCACAGGTATGAAAGATGATGATTCAAAATTAAGCATTCAGGAAAAATACGCTGAAATTGCAAAGAAAAGCTTGGTTCGGGTGCAATATTCGTGCTCGGGAAATTCCACTTGTTGCGAAGAATCAGACTTTATTAACTATCGAATAGCCACAGTCGAGGATTTACCTGAGATTGTAAATTTACTTGCCGAATGTAAATTACCTTATTTGGACATTGTGCCCGGAAAGCAAAACTTTGTTTTAACGGAAATTAATCATAAAATAATTGGCTGTGCCGGACTTGAAATATATAATGGAAATGGATTGTTTCGGTCGTTGGCAGTAAAGCCGAGTCACCAAAACATGAAAATTGGCAGAGACTTGCTGGATAAGATAATAACTTTAAGTACAGAAAATAATATCAAACAACTTTATTTGCTAACCACAACAGCCGATTTATACTTTAAAAAGCATGGTTGGAAGGTTATTGAACGAAGCGAAGTGCCAGATGATATACGAGCAACAACTGAGTTTTCGTCCATCTGCCCATCGACGGCAATCTGTATGATGTACAAGCTTTAATCTATCGAAATTAAATAGCATATGGGACAAAATATCGGCACTAATAAATATCAGTTAAAAGGAAATATCTGGCTTAAAGGATTGTTTGGCCTTGAAAAAGAAAATATCCGTGTAGATAAACAAGGGGTAATTTCTCAAACACCCCATCCTCCAATTTTCGAAGATAAACTCAAACAGCCTTATATCACGACCGATTTTTCTGAAAGTCAGGTTGAGATGATTACACCTCCTTTGTCAAGCGTCAAAGAGGCTTTAGGGTTTCTCGAAACTATTCATGATCTGGTAAGCCTGGAACTTAACGACGAGCTTCTTTGGCCACAAAGCATGCCCCCGGTTTTACCAAGCGAGGAACATATTCCGATTGCCCGTTATTCGAGTATAGGTCAAAAAGATGAGGAATACAGAAACAAACTTGCATTAAAATACGGAAGAAAGAAACAAGCGCTTTCGGGCATTCATTTTAATATTTCGCTGAATAAAACTCTTCTTAATGCTATGTATCAAAGCTCGGTACAGACTAAAAGTTTTGAACAATTCCAGGATGAAGCTTATCTGAAAATAACCCGGCAGCTTTTACGCAACCGTTGGCTTTATGTGTTGATTTTTGGTTTTAGTCCGGTTGTAGATGAAACGTTTGACCTGAAATGCCGGAATTTTCCGGTACGTATTTGCACTAAAACACGTGGCTTGTCACTTCGCAACAGCTGTTTTGGATATGGAAATATGGAAGAGCTTTATCCCGATTATACCACGGTAAGCGGATATCTTCAGAGCATAGCAAAAATGGTGGAAGACAAAAAGCTTTTTGCAGCGAAAGAACTTTATGCTTCTGTAAGACCAAAGTTTCTCAATAAGTCGAAGGCAATTTCGTATACAGAAGTTCGGTTCCTGGACATCAATCCTTTAAGTAAAGTGGGTGTTATACCTGAAATGCTTCATCTGCTCCACTGGATGGCTATTTATGGACTTTTGTCGGACGAGCCGGATGATTTTTCGATGAAGTATCAGGCCATTGCGAATACAAATTACAGGAACGTTTCGCTACATGGTTTAAATTCAGCTATTCAATTAGAAAGCGCATCAGGTTCTGCAGTGAATGCTTTTGATGAGGCAAAAAGGATTTTGGTCGAAATGCAGAACCTATATACTGCTTTGGAAATTGACAATCCAGAATATTCCAACGCTTTGGATTACTCGCTGCAAATGGTTACTCGTCCTGAACAGAGAAATGTTCACCAGATATTGAATAAAACAGATGAGAAAGGGTTCATAGCGTTTCATTTGGAAAGAGCGCAGGAGTACTTGCTGCAAAGCAAGGAAAATAGTTACAACTTCAAAGGATTGGAAGATATGGAATTGTCAACACAATTGCTACTTCGCGAAGCTGTAAGGAGAGGAGTTGCATTCGAAATTCTTGATAGAGACGAAAATTTCATTCGTTTGAAACGCGACGAAAACATTCAATATGTGCGTCAGGCCACGAAAACGTCGTTGGATAATTATGCCAGCATTCTGGCCATGGAAAATAAAGTTGTCACGAAGCATATTCTGAATGAACATGGTATCAGAGTACCAAAAGGATTGAATTATACAGATAGAATTAGTGCTAAAGCCGACTTTATTTACTTCAAAAACTCGGCTGTGGTTATTAAACCCAAGTCAACAAATTTCGGGTTGGGCATTACGATTATCAAAAGGAATACTGACCTTGCGGTTTTTGAGAGAGCCATAGACATTGCTTTTGATTGCGATTCGAGCATATTAATTGAGGAATTTGTTGAAGGCAAAGAGTTTCGGATATTTGTGATGAATGATGAGGTAGTTGGTATTTTGCACCGCGTTCCTGCCAATGTTACCGGCAATGGCGTTCTTTCCATCCGCGAACTGGTGGTGGAAAAAAACAAAGATCCTTTGCGGGGGAAAGGCTATCATACACCGCTGGAAAAAATACAACTTGGTGAGGCTGAAATGATGTTCTTAAAAGCGCAGGACAAAGATTTTGATTATGCTCCGCAGGAAAACGAGACTGTCTATCTGCGGGAAAACTCCAATATAAGTACTGGAGGCGACAGCATTGATTTTACCGACGACATTCCCGAATCATACAAGAAGATTGCCATTAAAGCTGCTCAGGCATTGAATGTGAAAATTACCGGACTGGATATGATTATCCCTGATTACACGCAAGAAGCCACCAATGAAAACTATGCTATTATTGAACTTAATTTCAATCCGGCCATACACATTCATTGTCATCCTTACAAAGGGAAAAATCGAAAGTTGAATGAAAAACTGCTTGACATGCTTGGATTTCCAGTAACTACAGATCAGGCATAACCTATTATTTGCAAATAAAATGAATTCTAATTCTCAAAATACGACAATGAAGCCAAAATTAAAATTTCTCGATCGATATCTCACCTTGTGGATTTTTCTTGCCATGTTTCTTGGCGTTTTTGCAGGTTGGCTTAGCCCAAATGTCGCTAAATTCTGGAATAGCTTCTCGGCAGGTACTACAAACATTCCCATTGCCATTGGGCTGATAGTGATGATGTATCCGCCACTTGCTAAAGTGAAGTACGAAGAACTTGGCAAAGTGTTTCGCAATACCAAAATTCTTGGTTTATCGTTAATTCAAAACTGGGTTATTGGCCCGGCATTGATGTTTACGCTTGCAATTCTACTTTTTAAGTTTTTCCCGGGCGAGAATAATTCCAATCTACCATATATCTATGGTATTATCATGATTGGGTTGGCGCGTTGCATAGCCATGGTGATAGTGTGGAACGACCTGGCCAAAGGCGATACGCAATATGCAGCTGGATTAGTAGCATTTAATAGTGTTTTTCAGGTGCTATTCTTTTCGGTCTATGCCTGGTTCTTTATTGCTATTGCTCCGGCCTGGTTTGGCATTCCCACAAGCGATGCCGTCTCGAAAATTACGATCGGGCAAATAGCTGAAAGTGTTTTTGTCTATTTGGGAATTCCTTTTATTGCCGGGTTTTTGACTCGATTTATTCTTATTCGGGTAAAAAGCAAAGAATGGTATCATGCTAAATTTATACCCAAAATCAGTCCGCTTACGCTCATTGCCTTGCTATTCACTATCGTGGTTATGTTCTCGCTCAAAGGCGAATATATTGTAAAGATTCCTTTGGATGTGGTTTTGATTGCCGTTCCATTGCTTATCTATTTTGTTGTTATGTTTGTGGGTTCATTCTTTATGAGTAAAAAAGTCGGTGCTACTTACGAGCAGTCTACTACATTGTCCTTTACGGCTGCCAGCAATAATTTTGAATTGGCCATAGCAGTTGCTATTGCTGTTTTTGGAATAAATTCGGGAGAAGCTTTTGCTGCGGTAATCGGACCATTAGTCGAAGTTCCGGTAATGATAGGTTTGGTGAATGTAGCGTTTTGGTTTAAGAAAAGATTATTCTGATTACGTACAAATAGACAAAATGCCTTGTGAAATTTAATGGATACTTAGATTTGACAAGGCATTTCTACTAATACAGTTGTGCCCTTGCCTGGAGTACCTGATATCGTCAGCTTGCCATCCAATAGATAAGCACGTTCTCTCATGCCTATCAATCCATATGAGTCGTTTCGAACCTGCTTGTTTTCGTCCAGTCCAATTCCATTGTCTGAAATTTTCAGAATATACTTATTGTCAACAATATCGACCAGCACATCTACTTCTGTAGCCCTTGCGTGTTTTATAATGTTATTTAGCGCTTCCTGTAGTATGCGAAACAATGCTATCGATTGTTGAGAGCCTATTCCAATTTCTGAAGCCGGACTTGAAAAATTACAATTAATCTTGTATCTTGCACCAAACTCAACAGCAGACAATCTGGCAGCCTCCTGAAACCCAACCATCTCAAGAACTTCCGGTCTTAATCCGGTCATAATTTTCCGCGTAGTTTTTATTGTTTTATCAACCAAACTATATATTTGATCAAATTTTAGTCGAATATCATCAACTTCGTCCTTTTTCAAAGCTTTAAATATTTGCTGTTTAAAGATGCCTAAATCAATTTTCAATGCAATTAGAATCTGACCAAGCTCATCATGAATTTCTCTTGCTAACGAAACACGTTCTTCTTCGCGAACATGCTGTAAATGAGCTGCAAAGCTTTTCAGTTGCTTCTGCGAAGTTTTTAATTTGTTTTCTATTTGTTTCCGACTCGTAATATTTCGAACCATTGCAATCACTTTGTTTTGTACAAAAGGTATAATAAAACATTCAAAGTCACCAAGTTCTCCATTTACAGGGATTTGATACTCAATAGAAACAGGAGCTTGATTATTCAAGACTTCTTCAATTTTATTCCTGAATAATGAAGCAAGCGGATCAGGAAAAACTTCAGAGATGTTTTTGTTAATGAACTCTTCTTTCGGCACTGCAAGATCCTTAACATTACCCGTTTTGCAATCAAGAAATACACACTCGGAATTTAAAATGAAAATGAGATCAGGAATAGCAGAAAGAATTGAATTTGTATATTGCTCACTTTCCAGAAGCGCTTGTTCTGCAAGTTTACGTTCAGTGATGTTTATTGTCAACCCAAAAGTTCCTATAATTTCACCGGTTGGGTCACGCAAGGGCATTTTGTTTGTGATACCCCAGGTTTCACGTCCATCGATGGTATGTCCAACTTCCTCGGCGTGATAAGGAGTACCTGTCTGAATAATATTCTGTTCATCTTTAAATGTCTTTGTAGCATATTCATTATCATAGAAGTCAAAATCAGACTTGCCAATAATCTGGGAAAGATCATTGCAACCCATACTTTTAGCAGAAGCTTCGTTCACACGAATGAACTTACTGTTTAAATCTTTAAAATAAATACTTTCTGGTGTGAAATTCATCAGTGAATTTACCAGAAAACGTTCATTCTCTAACAGTAGTTCCTTCTCTTTCCTATCAGAAATATCCTTTTGAGTACAAATAAAACGCAAAGGATTTCCATTTGCATCCCGTTGCATGATTTTTCCACTGTCAAGTATCCATTTGTAAGTTCCATTTTTACACATTAAGCGGTGTTCGGACGAATAAACTTGTGATTCACCGTTAATATGTTTGATAATTAGTTCATGTGTTTTTGCAAAATCCTCTGGATGTACGCGTTTTTCCAACTCAACGAAACTATTTGTAATCTCATCTTTTTCGAAACCAAGAATACTTTTCCATTGCTTTGAAAAATATATTTCGTTGGTCATTGGATTCCAGTCCCAGATTCCATCTCCAGCACCTTCCAATGCAAATTGCCACCGTTTTTCGCTTATTTCCAGCTCCTTTTTTGTATTACGGGCCTGATTTTGTTTGATGATATATTCTCCTAGCAAAACAGTTGCTAATGGGTATAAAATAATGACAGAAAAGAAAATTTGTCTGAATGTTGGCATTCTTAATTCACTTGGTAAAAGCAAGGTACATGCAAGCATTACAATATGGACTAAAATACCTAAACTCATTAGTTCAATTGAACTGTTTTTCTTTTGCCAGCCAGGCCTGTAGAAACTCCATAAAATACCAATAGTACCCGAGGTAAGAATAACCGCAATACCCATGAAGACACCTGCACCGCCTAGATACAATCTGTAGGCGGAAGCAATAAACATAGCTGTTATTGTAGGAATGGGTCCGAAGAATAGTCCTGATATGGAGATCATTACCGATCTGGTATCAAAAAAAATACCTGATTCGTAATTCCATGGAGTAAGAATTATGATTATTACAGTACTTCCCAAAAAAACTCCGGATAATAATTTGTAAACAGTGTTTTTGACTTTTGTACTACTTGCCCAAAAATGGTCATATACTATACTGAATGTGAGCAATACTGCGATATTGCGGATCATTTCAATTACGATAGAGTCTTTCATTTATTATTCATTTAGCATTAAGCTATCTTGTGTGCCAATTTAAACAATAAATTTTAATTTAGTGTTTAAATTGTAGGGTTTCTAATATCTTGATTCGTTTTTTAAGTCAAAATACACAAAGAAGCCTATTCAGTAATTATTGAATAGGCCTCTTTGTATATCTTCTTTATTGATAATATAGCTAGATTTACAAATTAGAATTGCAAATCTATTTAGGAGCAGTATCTAATTTGCGCTTTGCTGGTTTAGTCGTAACAGGCAATTTGCTATTAGTTGTTTTTTTAGAACTATCGTCTCCCGGTTTTATTCTTTTTGTTTTTGGAAAGACCAGAAACAAATCTTTGACTTTTTTGGGCCGTTGATCTTCAAGCCAGAAAAAGTTCTTTAGATAAATATCGCTTCCCGAAAGTTCGGTAAGTGGATACATTGTTCCAGAGCTGGCCGAAGTCAATACAACCCGTTGCACTTTTTTGTTTTTAAGGTACATAGCCACAAAACTACTTTGAGTTTTGTTAAGCCCAATCAAGGTGGAATCTTTATCGTCCCTGGGGTAATAGATTGTTTCGGCGTTACCATTTACGTTCACTTTTCTCAATTGCCCGCTGTCCATATAAGCAATTATTTCTTTGCCCGAAAGCTGGTTGAAGTAAATGGAATCTTCTTGCTGAATAGCTACGGCCAAATGTTGGATGTGAATTTTATTTACTTTTTTATTCTTGGTAAAGGCCTGAATAAAATCACCGGATAATTGGTTGTTGTCAGACCACAAGATTGGTTCGCCATGCATATTCATTATTGAATCACGCGACGAATAGGCTATTGAGTCACAAATTCCCTGAACATCGTTTCGATAAAAACGAACATGATAAAAGCCTCGCACCAGGTTGTAAATCGAATCCTTTGACGTCAAAAGTGTATCGGCATGAACACTCATCGTGTCTTTGCTGGACCAGTCGACGAGTAAGGCAGAATCGGTGGCTAAGCCTTTTTTAGTATTATCACTGTAATAGCAGTATTCACCATACAAAGTTGATTTTTGAATCGTGTCACTCATCACTACCTTTGTGAATCCTTCTCCATAGTTTTGCTTTTTATCGTAGAAAATTGTGTCGGCAACCAACGTTTTTCCATCTTTATGTTTCACTTTCGATCTGTCTAAAAGCATGGAGCGCTCTGTTGAAGTATTATACCAACCCCGTTTACTGTAAATATTGGTTTCTTCGTTATACAGAATATGGGTTGGACCTACAATGTTGGCAATGCTGTTTTTCGTATTATATTTTAAGGTATCAGAGTCTAAAACAAAATTCTTATTTTTAAGATGAACCTTGTTTTTAAATATAGCATCATTGGTGGCTGGCGAATATTCACCCCAAACAGAGGTCAGTATATTTAGTGGATCGGTAATTTGTCCACCGGTGTAATAATATGATAAATTTGCCAGACGGTCATAATTTAAACTATCAGTAACAAGTGTAGTTTTCCTGTTTACCAGCCGCACATTATGTCTTAATCGTGCCAATTTTGTATTTCCGTCGTAATACAGTACATCTCCATATACAAAAAGCGTATCACCCTGAACGATCCGGACATGACCATAAGCATTCATCGAATTGTTTTTTTCAAGAAAATAAGCGCTGTCGCAATACATCAGGGCGTTGTCATGGCGAAAACGAACATTTCCTTTCAGTACTTGTACATCGGGATTGTTACTCCTATTGTAAGTCAATGTTTCAGAATTTTCAAGATAAACCATTGTGGCTCCTTTGTTGCTAAGTGGATTAACTGTTGCAACAAGCGGTTGTATTTCTTGATTCAGGCCTTGGCGCTTTGCTTTTGCTTTGGTTACCTTAACCCGGGGTTTCACTGGCATTTGGCTTTGCATTATTTCTTTTCGCAACTGCTTTGGGCGAATTTGTCCTTGGATTACGACAATAAACAAACACAGCACACCGAAAATTACGATGTGCCTGTGGTTTATTGTGTGTTTCTTAAATAAAGATTTCAATGAGTTCTGAATTGATAGATTAGTTTCAGCGGTTATATCGAACTGTTATTTTTTGATCCATCCCGGATATTGGAACTTGCAATTTTGCCATGAAGGATCTATGCTGATATAAGTTTCTTTTTGTTTCTTGGCAATCCACTTGTTGATAAATTCCTGTTTTTGTTTTCCTTCATAAAATGTTTTAAGCATCTGGTAATCGTCGGTAAGGTTGGCTTTGTGAGTTTCAACTTTAGATTTTAATTTAACAACTGCAACAACATCTTTATTTGTCGATTTATTGATCATAGAGAATGGTTTGGATACTTCGCCAATATTCATTCCGTAAACGGTTTTTGCAACTTCCGGAGGTAAGTCCTGATATTCAAATTTCGATGTATTAGACTTGTCATTCAACATTAAGCCTGCATTCATAGCTGTATTTTTATCCATCGAATAGTTCAAAACTGCTTGTTCGAATGTAAGTTTGTTTTCGCGAATCAGGTTTGCAATAGAATCCAAACTGTGAATTGCTTTTTCTTTTTCCACAAGAGAAACACGTGGTTTGAGCAAAATATGGCGGCAATTAATACGATCACCTCGTTTTTCAATTAACTGAATGATATGATATCCAAATTCAGTTTGAACAATACGAGACACCTTCTTATTGTCAATCAAATTAAATGCAACTGCCGAGAATTCAGGCACCAGTTGACCACGACCCATGAATCCAAGTTCTCCTCCGCGTTT
Organism: Paludibacter sp.; assembly: GCA_035254165.1. GTDB lineage: Bacteria > Bacteroidota > Bacteroidia > Bacteroidales > Paludibacteraceae > Paludibacter. Next base: position 15,411 of record DATFAW010000190.1, on the reverse strand, counting down.
AGCACTCTCGGTATCTTCGGAATATAGTCTCGCTAATACTGAGAAATCGGATGTTCCACTATTTATACGCTCTGTGAAATCGCGAAGCCTGTCTTTTATACGATTTATTTCTGCAATAGCTACCGGTGGTTCGAAACTAACGATTTGTAACTCCACCTCAGCAGGTACAGTAGGTATGCTATCGGTTGGCAGATCTTTCATAAAACGCCGGATGTCGGCTGGGGTCGATTTAATATTCTCAACCAGTTTTTTCTGCATTTCCTGAATAATCTGTTGATTGCGTGTCATATCGCGCAATTGTTCACGAAGTTCGGTGGTGTTCATTCGAAAATATTCTTCCACTTTTTCTTTCGATCCAATTTGAGATATATAATAATTTATTTGTTTTTCGACCTGATTCATCACAGCCGATTCGCTTACAACAACGCTATCAATAGCAGCTTGATGTAAAAATAGCTTTTGAATGGCGATTTGTTCAGGGATAACACAGTATGGGTCGCCCGCAATCGGAGTGCTTTCTAACTGAGCCCGCAAGCGTTGTTCTTCCACTTCGGATTTTAAAATTGATTCATCGCCAACGACCCAAATTACTTCGTCAACAACGTTTTTTTGCGCCAGCATTTTTAGTGGGGCAATACATAAAAGCAAAAGAAGAGAAAGAATTATTTTTTTCATAAATTTGTTATTGACGTTGAATGAGTTGTAACTTAATTTAGAAGTTGATTATAGAAAGAATATATTTTCATTTTTTAAAAAACGTAACCGTTTCGTTTTTAACGGCGTCGTCGTATATCTCGTTTTCGAATTTTAAAATAAAATCGGCTTTCTGTTTGTTAAGTAAGATGTTAGCTATTCTGTTTTTTGCCATTTCATAGGGTTCTGTCTGTCCAGAAGTGCGATATGATTGAATCCGCAAAAAATAATGTTGTGTACTATCCTGAGTTTCTACAAACCGATTGGAAGATAAAAACCTGGTTGGATCTTCAATTTTCAATGGGATTTTTTTCAAAACCTCTGAAAATAACAACCATTTATCGCCAAAATAATCATAGCTGATGGCATTCTGAATGCTATATTTCTCAATACTTTCCAGTGACTTTGTATTTGCCGTTTGAACCCAACTGCGAACATTAGCCAATTTCGGTGCATTTTTTGGAACAATCAGCAGTAAACCTTTCAGAATATCTTCTTTTAAAACTAACTGTTCGCCGTATTGGGTATAAAATTTTTTCAGGTCTTCTTCCGCAGGTTCCTTGGGAAGCCGTTGCTCAATCATCTTTTGTTGATATTGATGGATAATCAGCGATTTACGATAACTTTCTACCAATTCATCTATTTCCGTTTTATTCGTGATATTCCGTTTTGCATTTTCGTACATCAATACATCGGTTGCCCATTGGCGAATATAACTTTGAGCAATCTCGGTGCTATCAGTATCATTTACATTGGGTGGAATAACTTGTTGAACTTCGTCTACGTATAAAAATTTACCTTCAACTTCGAGCAAGGGCTTACGTGCACTATCCGGTTTCTTGTGAGTACACGAAATAATAAAAACCAAGCTGAATAGAAAAATTATCTGTAGGCTAAATTTTTTCATGAACGAATTATTGTTAATCCCTGCAACATTGAAAGCAGAACGCAAAAATAAAAGCCAAAGGTAGGTCTTTTATTTTTGCGTTCTGAAATTATTAGTTTTTCTTAACCGTTTTCAAAATATTTTGGTCAACTTTCACCGGATATTTGGCTTTAAGTACTTTTATCCACTCTTGTTCCAAATATTCCTGGTAATCGGCTGTCACTAAACCACGAACATCGGTATAATCTTCGGGTTTGTTTTTCAGTAATTTTCCCTCTACAAAGAAATAAGGATAGTCGGCAGTAGGTATATATTTATCTTTCGATTTAAATATCTGATCGTCTACAACTTTATTTTCACCTTGAACATACAGTCCTTTTTCTACCTTCACATATTGAATGCTGTCATTCAGGCGGATTCGGAGATATTTGTCAATCGAATCGGTTGCCGATTTCTTTACAATTGACTTTGCTGCACTCAACGTTGCTTTGTCTTTACAAAGAATAACCCGTCCTTTAAAATGGGGCTTTTCCCAGGTATAATCAACTTTATGCTCGTTGAAGTATTTAATCAGGCCTTCGGTATCTCGCGATGCCTTATCCCAAACTTCTTTGTTGCTCACTTCGAACAATAAAATGCCATCGTGATATTCTTGCATCAGAAAGCGGAAATCGGTGTATTTGTTTTCTAGTTGGCTGTCCTCGTAAGCAAGTAATTCTGCATCGACAAAAGCATCTAGTTTTTCATCAATAATATCCGAAGGACTACCTTTATCCGTTCCTGTGTTTTTCTTCAGATAGTTCGCAAAATCAGCCTGAGTGTAGTTTTTTCCGGCAAAGCTGAAAAGTGGTTTGTTCAATTTAGCTGTTTCGACAATGAAAGTTGAGTCGCTAAGTTTTCTGTTTGTGACTAATTTATAAAATTCTGTCACGTTGGCGGCTGTCAACTTATAATCATAATCGTGTCGTAGCTTGGCTAAGAAAACCTGCTGTCCGCGGTTTGCACGCTCATCTCGTTTAATTTTACGTTCCAGGTCGGGTTTCAATTCATCGAAGGGAGCAAGTCCTTTTTTATCAATCAACTTTATAATATGCCATCCGTAAGCTGATTGAATTGGGGCTGAGATCTCACCCACACTTTTCAGCGCAAAAGCAGCTGCCTCAAATTCAGGGACCATACGGCCGCTACCAAACCATGGTAATTCTCCATTTTTAGATGCAGAGCCTTTATCCTGAGAATACTTTTGGGCTAAGGCACCAAAGTCATCGCCAGCTAACACCCGTTGATAAAGAGAATCGATAGTTGTTTTTGCCTTTTTATTTTGAGCTTCATTTCCTTTCGAAGTGACAAGCATGATATGTGACACCAGCACGTCTCCTAATGAGCTTCTGCGTGCATGTACTTTCACAATATGATAGCCAAAAGCGGTTCGTACCGGTTTGGAATATGTGCCAACTGCTGTGTTATAAGATGTTGTTTCGAATGGATAAACAGTGCGAAAAACCGACACCCAACCAATATGTCCGCTGTTTTGTTCTGCCGATTGATCTTGAGAAACTTCTTTGGCCACTTTGGCAAAATTCTCTTTTTCCAACCGTTTCCAAATAGCATTAATCTCGTTCCAGGCTTTCAGGGTATCGGCAGGTGTTGCATTTTGTGGTACCCGAATCAGGATGTGGCTAACGTCCACATCTTCTTTCGAGCGGTCATAAGCTTCATGAAGCAAGGCTTCATCTACTTTTGAATCTGTCAAATATGGTTTTGTAAGTTGGGAACGATAACCCGATAGTTCGTTTATAAACGATGCGGTGGTATCAATTCCTTGTCTTTTTGCTTCTTCGACCTTTAATTTGAAATTGATAAATAGGTCAACGTATTCATCCAGCGTTTTTTTGTCCAGCGAATTGTTAGTGTTGTTTTTATTATAAATGTATTCAAATTCTGACTTTAAAACGGGTTTTCCGTTGATAGTCATCAGTACAGGATCAGATGTTTGAGCAAATGAGCCGGCTGACATGGCCAAAAAAGTCAATAAAGCAATTACAAATGATTTCATATGTTTTTGATGATTGAGAAACTCAGGCTGTTAATAGAAACAGACAACTGGCAATGATTGTTGCGTTTGAATCTAAACGAATGCATTTGATTATTATTGTTATGTACAATCTTTTAGAATTTGCCTCGCAAAGTTATCATTTTATATCTGAATTGAAACTCAAAACGATCGATAATTATTCGTTATTTTTAGCAAAACTCAACCTGCTTAATTGTTTTCTCGACTATAATTAGGGGCTTCACTGGTAATTGTTACATCATGTGGATGGCTTTCGGCCACACCGGCATTGGTAATGCGCGTAAACCGGGCATTATGCAATTCGCTAATGGTATGTGCTCCGCAATAACCCATTCCGGCACGTAAACCGCCAATCATTTGGTAAATTACTTCGAATAAAGAACCTTTGTAAGCAACACGAGCCGCGATTCCTTCCGGTACCATTTTCTTGATATCATCTTCCATGTCCTGAAAATAGCGGTCTTTCGAACCTTTTTCCATGGCTTCGAGCGAACCCATTCCACGGTATGATTTAAATTTACGACCGTTGAAAATGATAGTTTCACCCGGTGATTCTTCTACTCCGGCAAAAAGTGAACCAGCCATAATCGTATTTGCTCCGGCGGCTAACGCTTTTACAATATCGCCCGAATAACGGATTCCACCATCGGCAATAACCGGAATACCTGTTCCCGCCAATGCTTTAGAAACTTCATAAATAGCCGAAAGTTGTGGAACGCCCACACCGGCAATAACACGGGTAGTGCAAATAGAACCCGGGCCAATTCCAACTTTAACGGCATCGGCTCCAGCTTTGGTTAGCGCTAAAGCAGCATTGCCAGTGGCAATATTGCCAACAATGATATCGATATCCGGGAAACGGGTTTTAGCATCTTTCAATACTTTGATAACACCTGCTGAATGACCGTGAGCTGTATCAATTACGATGGCATCAACTCCGGCAGCTACCAACGCTTCAACGCGTTGGAAAACATCGGCGGTTACACCAACGCCGGCAGCAACACGTAATCGACCCTGGGCATCCTTGCAAGCCATAGGTTTATCTTTGGCTTTGGTAATATCTTTATAGGTAAGTAAACCTACCAGTTTATGGTTTTCGTCCACAACCGGAAGTTTTTCGATTTTATATTGTTGAAGAATGTCGGCAGCAGCTTCCAAGTTGGTCGAACGTGAAGTGGTAATCAAATTTTCTTTGGTCATCACAACATCAATTTGCTTGTCCACATCACGTTGGAAACGTAAATCGCGATTGGTTACAATGCCAACAAGATAACCTTCTTCGTCTACAACCGGTATACCACCAATTTTGTATTCGGACATCAAAGCCAGTGCATCGCCAACCGAAGCGCCTTTGCGAATGGTGATAGGATTGGAAATCATACCATTTTCGGCACGCTTTACAATTTCAACTTGCTTGGCTTGCTCAGCAATGGTCATGTTTTTGTGAATTACACCAATTCCACCTTCGCGAGCTATAGAAATAGCCATCTTAGCCTCTGTAACTGTATCCATGGCAGCAGAAACAATCGGAATTTTCAACTCTATACGGCGTGAAAAATGAGTGGTGAGATTGACATTGCGGGGCAAAACATCAGAATAGGCAGGAACCAGTAATACGTCGTCAAACGTCAAACCTTCAATTTGAACTCTTTCGGCAATAAATGACATAGTGTTTATTATTTTATCGTTTCTATTTTCAGAGGATGCACGTAAGCTAAGTTGAAATTAAAAAGCTGTAATTCTTAATTAGTTAGGCCAATCTCGTCTATGAAAATTATTGCATGCAAATTTACATCTTTTTTGTGAACGGAGAAACGACAAGAACGTAAGAAAATAATTGATTTGATTTTGAATGATTTTGTGCATTCGGGAAGAATGAATAGGTTCAATTGAAGGAGGTTTAGAAATAATTTATTCCTGCACCCGTTGCACTGAATTTATTTCTTTAATCTTGATGATGTTCCGGCACAGGTTGTTGATATCATCGGTGTCGTGAACATAAATGTGGAATCGTCCAACAAAGATTCCGGCATCGGTTTCAATATTCATTTTGTTGATATTCACTCCATAACCATCAGAAATGACTTTTAAAATCTGAATCAATACGCCTTTTTTGTCGATTCCTTTTATTTCGAGTATTTCTACAAACGAAAGCACTTTGTGCGTTGCCCATTCAGCCGAAACAATTCGTCCGCCATAATTGCTTTTCAGCTTGAGAGCTACCGGGCATTGGAGTTTATGAACAATTATTTTTTCTGCGTCATCCACATAACCTAACACATCATCTCCCGGAATAGGGTGGCAACAAGTGGCCAGCATATAGGTTTTGCCGGCGTTTTCTTCCGTCAGTTTGAATGGTTTTTTCTTATCAACCTTGCTGTCGATAGGTACGGTAGGTGCTTGTTTGGCATCGGAGGAGCCGCCAAAAGGCATTTTGAGATATTTTACAAATACGTTCTGGCTTTTGGCTTTGAAAATATTTTTGGGGATGTCTTCCAGGTTTATTACGCCTTTACCGGCTTGCAAAAACAGTTCGTTTCGTTGTGTGATGTTGTAATAATTGAGAATGCGAACGATATTTTCATTTTCGAGCTTCAGGTCAATTAACTTTAATGCCTCTTCAATTCGTTTTTGTCCATCGGCAATAAAGGCTTTGTCTTCTTTTTTAAATAGTGCCTTGAGTTTGGCTTTGGCTTTGGCGGTGGTAACATAATCAAGCCATTCGGGCTGTGGAACTTGCTTCTTGGAAGTCAGAATTTCAATCTGATCACCACTATTAAGTTTGTAGTTGAGTGCTGCCAGCTTATGGTTTACCTTGGCGCCAATACAATGATTTCCCAAATCAGAGTGAACCGAGTAGGCAAAATCGAGTGCGGTAGCACCCATTGCAATGGTTTTAATTTCGCCTTTGGGAGTAAATACGAATATCTCGGAAGCAAAAAGATTCAGTTTGAAGGTATCCATAAAATCGAGCGCATTCGGTTCGGGATGCTCCAGCAATTCTTTAATTGTTTTCAACCATTTATCCAGTTCCGATTCATCGGACTCGCCCGATTTGTATTTCCAGTGCGCCGCCAGTCCTTTTTCGGCAATGTCATTCATTCGCTCGCTGCGAATCTGTACTTCTACCCATCGGCCGCCTGGTCCCATAACGGTAACATGCAGCGCTTCGTATCCATTGGCTTTCGGTGTACTTACCCAGTCGCGGATACGTTCGGGGTGGGGTTTGTAAATGGCCGTAATGGCTGAGTAAAGCATCCAACACTGTTCTTTTTCTGTCAGATTGCCATGTGGTTTGAAAATTATACGTTCAGCCAGAATGTCGTACACTTCTTCGAAAGGTATGTTGCGGTTCGACATCTTGCGCCAGATGGAGTAAATCGATTTTACGCGGGCCCGAAGCTTAAATTCGTAGCCCATTTCTGTTAGTCTCTTATTTATCGGTTCGGAAAATTCTTCGTAAAAACGATTGCGGGATTTCTCGTCTACAGCCAATTTGTCTTCTATGTCTTTGAACATGTCGGGGTGTTCAAATTTGAAGCTGAGGTTTTCGAGTTCGGTTTTTATGCGGAATAGCCCCAACCGATGGGCAAGGGGAGCGTAGATATATTGTGTTTCGCCGGCAATTTTATATTGCTTGGCCAGGGGCATAGAACCAAGGGTTCGCATATTATGAAGCCGGTCGGAGAGTTTAATCAGGATGACGCGTATGTCATCGGACATGGTGATCAGGAGTTTCCGAAAGTTCTCAGCTTGTTCCGAAGCTTTTTCGGCAAACACACCTCCCGAAATTTTAGTCAGTCCATCAACGATTTGTGCAATTTTATGGCCAAAAAGATTTTCAATATCTTCCACCGTGTAATCAGTATCTTCCACCACATCGTGAAGCAAAGCAGAGCAAATGGAGGTTGATCCTAAACCGATTTCACTCACAACAATTCTTGCTACAGCCAGCGGGTGCATAATATAAGGCTCGCCTGAACGACGTTTGATACCTTTGTGTGCCGTATTAGCAAAGTTGAATGCTTTGGTAACCAGTTCTACTTTTTGACGGTGACTGGTTTTGCTATAATCCAGGAGTAATGCTTCAAATTCCTGCTGAATCAGTTCATCATCGTTTAGTGGTTCAAGTTGTTGTGTTTGCGACATACAATTTTAGTTATCAGTTATCAGTTATCAATCAGCGGTTCAGGGGGAATATAAAAATAAATAGTATAGATAACTATTGAATATACATGCAAAGATATGAAAAATCAAATTAGTTCGCAATCACAGTCACTGCTATTACTTTTTAGTAATTGGGAATCCCGCTTGTACCCAATCTTTAAACCCATTATCCAAATCATAAATTACAAATCCTAAACCGGCTATTTTTGAGGCCGCAATTTTACTGCGATGACCGCTCCTGCAATACAATGCCAGCGTTTTGTGCTTTGTGAGTTTTTTGATCTGATTTACAAAATCGTCACTCTTTACATCTATGTTTACCGCTCCGGGAATGTGACCCTCGGAAAATTCTTCTGGAGTGCGCACATCAATTACTAATGCCGATTTGGCATCAATAATCTTTTTAAATTCAGCCGGTGTAAGCGATTTTACATGTAATGAATTTGATTGAGAAAATGCAGTACAGGAGAAAAATAAGCTTAATACAAGGATGAGATACGTTTGTTTCATGGGGTATTTTTTGAGTTATAAACAGATTGGCATTAAAAAGAGTTCAGTCTGAAATAATCTGTCGATTACAAACTACGATCTAGTAGCCTGCCAACAACAAGCTGACATCGTTCGATGCAATTCCGTAATAATCTCCTATCAACCTATTCACCAATAGGCCTTCATAAATATAGGCGCCATGGCGGAAACCGGCACTTTCGGAAATGGCTGATTTAATACAGCCCGAATGTCCGATTTTTACCAGAATAGGGGCAAAGATGTTGCTTAATGCCATGGATGAAGTGCGAGCCACACGAGCTGATATATTGGGTACGCAATAATGAATAACTCCGTGTTTTTCAAAAATAGGATTTTGTAAAGTCCGGCACTCTGAAGTTTCAAAACAACCTCCCTGATCCACGCTCAAGTCGATGATAATGGCACCTGTTTTCATGGTTTTTACCAAATCTTCGGACACCATAAACCGATCGGAACCATTGATATATCGTAGATTCCCAATGATAGCATCGGCTGTTTTAAAAGCCTTTATCAACACATTGGGATGAATAACCGAAGTAAAGACCTGCTGGCCGAGGTAATGTTGAATCTTACGGAGTTTGTTAACGTCATGATCAAATACCTTTACCTGGGCTCCCAATGCCAAAGCAGTTCGGGCCGCTACCGAACCGGCAATTCCGGCACCTAAAATAAGCACTTCGGTAGGTGTAATTCCCGCTATTCCACCCAGCAATAATCCTTTTCCGCCCTGCTCGTTACTCATCAATTCTGCTGCAAGTGCAATGGCTGTATTTCCTTCAATTTCGGACATGGAACTTACAACCGGAAAAGTCTTTTGTTCGTCTGTTATCAACTCATAAGCTATTGCATTCATCTTTTTCTTCATCATCAGTTTGATGCAGTCGGCCGACAAATTTGAGAGCTGTAACATGGAAAGTATGGAGGACCGGTCGTGCATTAAATGCAATTCCTCGATAGTTGGAGGTGCAATTTTAAGTACAATGTCGGCGGCAAAAACCTCGGAAGCATCATCTACCATATAAGCCCCGGCTTCGCTATATTGTAAATCGGAGTATAACATTGGCTCACCTGCACCTCGCTGAACATAAACACTGTGACCTTCTTCGGTAACAATGGCAACTCCTTCGGGTGTCAGGGCCAGGCGGGTTTCAACATTTGCATCTTCTTTCGGAACTCCAATTGACAGACGCGGTTGGCTGGCAATCTCGCGCAACAAACACTCTTCGGGAAAAAGTGAACGCTGCTCTTTCGGATCTCGTTTCATAGCTATGTGAATTTCTTTGTTAGACTACAAAACTAAACACTATTCTCGGAATAAGCAAATAATAAAAAGGTTATTCGTTGTTATTCATCGTTATTAGTCGTTATTTGATATCATTGTCATTCATAGTTCTTCATTCTTTACTTTCAAGCTTTATAAACTTTCCGAACTTTCCGAACTCTCAACTTGTCTCCAAATAACTACCTTTGCGCTCTATATGGAAAATAAAAAACTTGCAGGACATATCGCGCTTTTCTCGGCTAATATAATATTTGGGATGAATAATCCCATCTCCAGAATGCTAATGCCCGAAATCTTAAGTCCCTACACGCTCACTTTCTTTCGTTTGTTTGGCGGAATGTTGCTTTTTTGGATGGCATCATTATTTATTAATAAAGAAAAAGTTCCGGCAAAAGATATTATGCTCTTGTTTTTTGCATCGTTTTTTGCATTGACGCTGAATCAATTGCCGTTTTTTGTAGGTTTATCTATGACTTCACCTATCGATGCTTCTATCGTAGTTACCACGTTGCCAATTCTGACCATGATATTGTCGGCTATAATCATAAAAGAACGTATCACGCTGATGAAAGCAGTGGGTGTTGTGGTAGGTGCTTCGGGTGCCCTGCTGCTGGTGCTCAGCAGCCACACGCATCATGCCGGGAAAAGTAATTTTTGGGGAGATATGATTGTGTTTGGCGCTGTAGGTTCGTTTGCCGTTTACCTGACAGTTTTCAAAGATCTGATAACGAGGTATTCGCCTATTACCATTATGAAATGGATGTTCCTGTTTGGCACCATTGTTTGCGCGCCCTTTTGTTACAACCCCTTGATGCAAACTGATTTTACCCTGCTTACTGCCGGAACATTCTGGCGAATTGGATATATGGTCATCTTTGCTACTTTTTTGGGTTACCTGCTTATTCCGATTGGTCAAAAAGTGCTTCTGCCCACCACCCTTAGCATGTACAATTACCTTCAACCGGTGATGGCATCATTGCTTGCCGTTGCCATTGGCATGGATACTTTTGGGGCTGAAAAAGCACTGTCGGCAGTTTTAGTGTTTTCGGGTGTTTACATCGTTACGCAAAGTAAGAATGGAAAGCGCAGATGGAAGCGTAGAAAAAAATGACTTGTAAATAATAGTACACGATTAATATTCGCTTTGATCGAGTTTCTGAAGCCTGCGTTTAGTTGGATTAAAGAACAAATTTATCAATACACCGGTCAACAGTAATCCCGAGAAAACGGTAGCCAGTACGAATCCATATTTGGCATTATGACCGAAAGCATCGCTTACTGCCCCCATCAGCAATGGACCTAAAGCTGCCCCGGCGGCAGTAAAAAAGAGAATTACTCCAGCTACTGACCCGTGTTTTGCTTTAGGAAAACAACTAATTCCTTTTGAGTTAATGGTTGGGTAAATAACCGACATAAACAACCCGGAAAGCGGAAGTAAAACAACTGCAAAGCCAACTCCTCCAGTCACACTGCCCAGAAAACATGAAAATATTAAAAAGCTAAAGATACTCAACACCAATGCCCAGTTGAAGCGTGCCATTAACCATGCACCAAGGAAACGCCCGCTGGCACGGAGAATAAAAAAGATTGAGAGTGCGTAGGTGGCAATAAATACAGCACTGCCGTTATAACCTGCAATAAGTGTTGGCATCCACACATATATGGCACATTCAACCGATACGTATAGAAAAGCAGCCAGGGAGAACCCCAATGCATAAGGATCCTTCATCATCGTCAAGGTGGCTTTCAGATTTATGGGGTCTTCGGTCGTTTTTTTTGTTTTCGGGTATTCTACCATTAAGGCTGTTACAATCAATACAATGCACAAAGAGCCGGCAACAACGTATAGCCATTTCCAGTCAACGCCTGTTTTTAGCAGATAAGTAACAATAAAAGGACCTATAATAGCGCCAACTCCAAAAAAACCCTCAACTGCATTCATTGTTGAGGTGTGTTCTGTAGTCGATTTTGAAATGTCACCGATAAGAGCCAATGCTGCAGTTTTAAATACGCCGATCGCAATTCCCGAAATAATCAAAAGGCCAAGAAAAAATGCGAATGTATTCCCGGTGAGGAATAAATATGAATTGACCGAAAAAAGAGCCAGACCAATGATGATTGTTCTTTTACGTCCGAATTTATCCGCCAGAAAACCAAGAAAAATGCCTGCAAGGGCAATGGCTACCATTGGAGCATAATGCATTAATCCGGCGGCAGTCATACTTAGTTGAAACTGCTTCATAACCTCAGGAATAATTACACCAACAGCATCCGTAGTCATTGCAAACATCATAAACATAAGGAAGGTCAACCATTTGATAATGGTTAAGTTTTGATGACCGATATAGTGTGATTGCGTATTCATGTATTAGTTTTTTGATAGTTGGTTTAAACTTTAAATTCAACTGTTTGACCATCTTCATCCAAATAGCTAATCTGGGTAAAATATGTATTTAGATCAATTTTTAATATGCAATACAATGCATCCTTTTCCCACGACAGTAAAACCTGATCATCGTGCGTTTCCGAAACGGTAAATGTACCATCAAATGCGGGATATTGGTTGCGGAAACGAATTAGTTTCATTAATCGTTGCACAACAGGCTTATTCACTGCTTCATCAATCTCATTAACAGTGAAATTATGCCTGTTTATTTCTCTTCCTTCGCCTGTTTTAAGCACATTTTCGATGTCGTTTTCACCGGCAAGCAGACCGACATAATACACTTGTGGAATGCCCGGAGCAAAAAACTGAATGGCACGTGCAGCTAAATAGGCATCGTCGTTACAATCGAGTGCGGAATAGAACGAACACCGTATCTGGTGGACATCAAAACCATCCTCACTTTTATGCTTGTCGGAAAAAATCAGGCTTAAATTTGAACCTCTCTCCATACAAACATCAACAATTTTACGAGCATCAGCACTACTAACCAAACCGTCTAAATCGGGTTTTACCGGAATGCCATCATGACAATCGAGCATGGTAAATTGCTTGTGTGGCCTTATCCGCAGGTAATCGCACAGTCTTTTCCCCGAGCGGTTAATCAATGTTTCAAGAACATAATAGGGCAAAATAAAATCGTAGATCCAGTGCCCTTTTTCAGCCAGTTTATATTGAATGGAATAATGCGAATGAACTTCAGGAAGTAGTTCGATATTCAGCGAATTAGCCAAATCGCTTATCCAATCCATAAACCGGTAAATTTCAGGTTCAACAAAGAAGCAACTGGTTCCCAATTTTTTAATTATATAACCAACCGCATCGAGCCTTACTATTTTGACACCTTGTTTACTAAAGTTGACCATAAAATCGGTCAACAGTTTTTTTGTCAATGGAGAATTGATATCCAAATCAATTTGTTCGGACGGAACTTGCTTGCCAAATGTGGTCCAAACCTGAATTTGCTCACCGCTTTCACCAACCTGAAAAGCTGAATAGGGTTCTGTTCGACGAAGAAACATTTTATCCACATCTTCCTGAACGGGTACTCCATTCGGCCATATTTTATCGAGTGTGATAAACAAGTCGGCAAATTCAGAAGTGCGTCCATTTTCCAAAAAATCCTGAAAATAAGTAGATTGTTTAGAAATGTGGTTTACCATTAGATCGAGTAAAATATCGAAATTCTCACTTATGGCTCGAATATCCTCCCATGAACCAAACGTTGGTTCTATCTCAAGGTAAGTTAAGGGTGCAAAACCACGATCGCCTGACGAAGGGAACGGTGGAAGAATATGAATTCCACCTTCAAAAACATCGGCGAAATGTTTCCGAAGTACCTGATTTAGAGATTTTAAATCTCCACCCAAAGAATCAGGATAGGTAATCAGTTGGACTTTATTTTTTACTGCCATGTGGAGTCTTGTTTTACTGAACTATTTTATTGAAATAACATCGTAATCTTTGGTAATAATAAAATCGGCCAGATACTTATGACCGGCAATAATTTTGTGCTCTGTTTCGAGTATGTTTTCCACAAACGGATCATTCACTTCATTTCCCCTGTTTCTTAATTTTCTGAATTTCAGCGTGTCTTTATAGTCTAAATCAATGAATATTCTAGTATTGATATGTTTCAATAGTGAGACGTATGTGCCTTCAACAATAATAACTTTAACAGCTTCAATATCTATTTTCTCTACTGTTTCAACATTCGTATCATAATCAATATGTGGAACATCAATCGTTTTTTTTCCTTTGATCGCACCAGAGAGTGTCCTGTTCAATAATTTCATGTTGACTTCTTCATGCGGACCCAACCATTCAGAAGACTTTTTTCTCATTGCATCGTTGGCTAAAGGCGCCAGAAAAAAATAGTGATCCTGACCCAAAACCAGTGAAGTTACACCATATTTACTCAATTCCGCCACAAGTGCTTTAGCCGTTTCTGTTTTTCCACAGCCACTTTCACCTGCCAATGCAATTGTAGTACGTTGTTTCTTTGCCTTTATTCGAGCTATAATTTGGGGCACAATTTTCGATGCTACAAACTCGTGAGGATTTTTTGCCATAATAAAAAGATTTTTTATTTCAGAGAAGAAATTCGTGATTAATGAACAAATAGTAATTTATCCGGATTGAAGGTTATTCCTCCAATCCGGAATCTTCTTCTCTTAAATCTAAAAACTATATGTTAGTGATATTTTTGAAGTCCGTCCGGTTATTGGACGTGCACGCATGTAGTTGGTAGTATTGTCAACAAATGTAGTACCTTCAGCTTCGGTAAATCCTAATATATCAAACAAGTTGTTTATGTTTGCGCTAAGGACTAATCCTTTTGTGACTTTGTAACTTGCAAAGGCATTTACGTAAACATATCCTGGCAATACTATTTTATTGTCGTTTTGCGAATACACATTAGTGGTACCAATAAAGCTTAATCCGATTTCGGCTTTACCAAATGAATAAGACGGATTAAAATTATACATCAACAATGGCACACGACGAGGTGTCTTCCCTACTTCTGTGGCATCAAGACTTTTTAGAATTTTTGATTTTGTGAGAGTTGCTCCTGCAGCGGCAGTAAAATTACCTAAATGAGCGGACGCTTCAAATTCAGCACCAAAAGACTGAAACTCCATGAGATAAACTTTGTTTTCGGTAATATCGGCATTTTGTTCGTTGATATTTGAATAAAATGGAGTGAACATAAAGGCTAATTTAGGAGAGTTATATTTAAACCCAACTTCAACCTGAGTTACCATATCTGCTTCTAAACCAGACATTGTTTTACCTTCGGGAGTAATAAATTGAGAATATAGCAAACGGTCGGCATTAGCACGGCCTCCTCTACTAACCCTGCCATAAAATGCTTTATTTTTATCAATTTTATAGTTTGCTCCTAATGAGTAAGACAAATAGCCATAATTATAATCCACAGCATTAGGGTGGGTGTTGTCGACTACCTGCGATTTTGCCTCTACCGGTGAAATTACACCATCACTATTGACATCGATGGCGGCAGTTTTATTCTTGAGGTAATATCCATCAGCCTTCCCAAAATCGTAACGAATGCTGGCATCAATATTTATTTTATCATTTACGTTAATCCCAACATTGGCGTAAGGAGCGTTAATTTTATACATCATATCGTATTTGCGACCAAGTCCCCATTGTCCGTAACTGGTAACGCCACCTTCTGTGTAGTATGAACCATCTGCACTTGCGACATTAAGCAGTTTAGGACTACTGGATACATCGGTAATATATCCTTGCCAATCCCAATACATTGCAATTTGCTGATATGCATTATAATACCCAAATGTAAAGTTTACGTT